>CAWUJR010000029.1:0-16884 GCA_963922375.1 uncultured Robbsia sp. | reverse complement strand
CGACGTCGCGCGCGATGCCGTTGCGCCGCTCCCAGCGGTGCCGCCGACGCCACCGCCATTCGCGAGCCCCTGATAAGGCACGTTTTGCGGCACATTGGCCCGCGCACTGCCGACCCCATGGGGAAGCACAGTGTGCGCAACATGTCGCAACCCGCCGGGTAGCATTTTCCGCAGAACCTTCATTTCGTGATCCTAAATGCGCTCATTTTTATCGCTGATTTTCGTCGCAAAACTCGTCGCCTAACTTGCTGCCCCATCTCGCCGCGCATTTGCGTCGACGACTGCTGCTGACTGCTGATGCTCATCGCACATTGTGCGTCCTACCTTCGGGGGCAATGCGCATTCCGACGTGACTTCTCTTGGCCGACTCGTTCCGGTCGGTTTCCGGGGTCACTTCTTCCGGCCGCTGCGCCCGCTCCCCTTGCTACTGCTTCTTCATGCGCTGTCGATCTATCGTCGGCCTGGCATGAAGATGTCTCCTCCCTGTGTCGCCTTTAGCAGTGCAGCCTCATTTCGTCTCTACTTCATAGCGATAGACGTAGTGATGGTTGCCGCCGCTGTATTTTCCGTAACGTGCGACGCGGGTCGGCATCGCATTGAACACGCAGCCGATCAGATGACTACGACGCTGCGTCATCTGCTTGATCGCCGCCGTCACTTCACGTTCCGAATGCATTCCCGAACGCAACACCAGGAACGACGTGCCGACGATGCTGCCGATGATCGTCGCATCGGTCACCGCCAGTACCGGCGGCGTATCGATGATGACCACATCGTAGTCATTGCCCAGCGCCTGCAACATCGTCCGGGTCGACGGTGCACCCAACAGTTCCGACGGATGATCGGGAAGGCTACCGGTCCAGATCACCGACAGATTCTTGATATCGGTCTCATTGATCACCTGCGCCGGTGTCAGATCGCCCGACAGCATCTCCGACAGCCCCGGCAGACGCGGCTTGCCGAAATACTCGTTCAAATGGCCGCGGCGCATATCGGCATCGATCAACAACACGCGCTGCCCTGCCTCCGCCAGCAACGTGGCCACATTGATCGAAACAAAGCTCTTGCCGGTACCCGGGATCGGGCCGACGAACGACAGCAGGTTATTCGGTGCATCGGCCAGCGCGAACTGCAACGAGGTCCGGAAGCTGCGCAGCGCCTCTACTGCGGTGTCTTTGGGTGTCGACTTTGCCAGGATGGCGCGCCGACCATTGCCTTCGCGGCCATAACGCTGATCCCAACGCAGTTGATCGGCATTCAACGGAATCGCCCCCAGCACCGGTACACCAAAGCGCTCTTCGATCACTTCCGGCGCTTCGATACCCACCGTCATCCGCTTGCGGGCCAGTACGAACAGCGAGCCGAGGATCAAGCCCATCATGACGGCGCCCGACAGCACCAATGGCTTGTTCGGCTTGATCGGATTGGCCGGACGCAGCGCGCGGTCCAGAATCCGCACATTACCCAGCATGCCAGCACGCGTCAGCGACAGCTCCTGCACCTTGCTCAGCAACAGTTCATAGACATCTTCCGACACCTTGACATCGCGCTGCAGGCTCATCGCATTCACTTCGTCCACCGGCATCCCGTGGAAGCGCTTTTCGAACACGGCCTTCTGCGCTTCGATCTGGGTGATCTGCTGTTCCAGCGCCACGACCGACGGGTGATCCGGCATGTACTGCTGCAGCAGCATGATGCGTTGCAGACGCAATTGCGCGAGCTGACGGTCGTATTCGATCGATCCCTGCAGATACAGCTGCGCTTCTTGCGACGGTTGGAAACTGCCCGAGCTTTGCTGATACTGGCTCAACTTGGTTTCCGCATCGCCGAGCTGGGCGCGCAGACGCGGCAGTTCACCGTCGAGGAACGTCAGCATGCGGCTGGCCTCCTCTTGCTTGCGCTCCATGTGCTGACGCAGATACGCGTCGGCGACCGCATTCGCGAGCGTTGCGGTGAGTTCCGGATTCGCGCCCTTCAACGCAATCGACACCACACCCGTTTGCTTGCCTTGTTCCGACACAGAGATGCGCGAACCGAACGCCTGGATCGCATCCAGTTCGTTCTGGCGAACCACGGTGAAACGGGTGCCGGCGTTCGCCGCCAACCGGTTCACCGTGATTTCGACGCCGCCGTTGCGAACCGGCTGACCAACGCGACCTTCGGCAAGGATTTCGCCATCGGGACCGGACAACTCGAAATGGTCCCCGCCTTGCGCGGTCAATGTCAGCTTCTTGCTTTCATAACGCTGCGGCACGACCACGGTCGACACGTCCGCCACTTCGCCGCCCCAACCGTAACGGTTCAAACCGAGCCACGCCGGCGACGGATCGCCCGGCGTCGCCAATGCCTCAGCGATCTTGCCGATCACCGGCAACGTCTGCGGCGTCACCGAAAAGGCGAGCTTGTATTGCTGCACTACCGGCGCCAGCACATCGCGGCTTTGCAACACTTCGATCTCGGCCGGCGTGGGAAGCGTACCGCCACCCAATGAGTTCGCCATCGAGGCCGTAGGTGTCAACGGCGACGTGCTGCCATCCGGCTGCTCGACCTGAACCACGGCATTCGCGGAATAGATCGGCGTGGCGGTGTAGACGTATGCGGCAGCCACCGCCACGACGGCAGCCGTAATGCCTAAAATCCACCAGAATTTGCTGAGCAGGATGCCCAGCAGGTTACCCAGCACCAGCGGCTCTTGATCCGAGGCGGGGGCCGAGCCCATCGGCGCATTCAGATTAGCGGGAGTATTCACAGTCTTTCTACCAATCAGTCGAAATCACTGCCGGTCGCTATCGATAGCGACCGGCGCTCATGCTCGCCGCTTAACGCGTGAGCTCCCGGGTGTAGAACAACGTCTGCAGCGTCGGAGTGATCAGGTTCAACACCCGATTGAACGTCGCGCCGGCCGCCGTGCCCACATAGACCACATCCATCCGTTGCAATTGGAAGGCCGATGCCAGAAGCAATGCGTTCGGCTGACTCATATCCAATTGATAAATATTCGGTGCGGTGGGATCGTCCTTCGCGCCACGCACCACGTAAATCTGTCGAACGTTGGCTGCCAGGTTGTCGATACCCGACGCGCCGGTGATCGCATCGGCAAGGGTCAGATGACCACGATTCAGATAAAGCGTCGTGGGCTTCATCACTTCGCCCATCACGAAGATCCGGCTATCCAGCCGATCCGGGACATTGACGATGTCACCGGCCTTCAACATGATGTTTTGACGGACATCGCCTTTGTCGAGCAGCGCAAACGCATCGACCACGGTCAACTTGCCGTCACGCGTAAGGCGCACCCGCTGCAAATCCGCATCCGCCGTGGTCCCGCCAGCGCGCGCGATTGCCTCGGACAGCGTCAGCGGTCGGTCGGTGATCGACAGTTCGCCCGGCGCCTTCAACTCACCGGTCAGCTCGACTTGCTGGCTACGGTACGACAGCACCCGGACGCTCACTTGCGGATTGCGAATGTATTGGCCCAAAGCGGCCGTCAATTTCTCGCGAATCTGTTCAAGCGAATCGCCTGCCACCTGAACATTGCCGGCAAACGGAAAGAAGACACGTCCGTCAGGACCGACGGTGTAGCCAAGCGGGTCCGACAGCGACGTTCCGCCGGTCGACTGTGCGTAGGGCATCGCCAGCGAATTGCCACCGCCAGCGGCCGCGCTATTAGGCACCCCCAGCGTCGACGACAGCGCATCGCCGCCCGCGAGCGACAGCTCCGGGTGGTTCCAGACGACGATACCCAGAATGTCCTGTGGCGCGACGTGGTAGCGGAACGTGGCCGGATCGCCTTCGGCAATGCCGAGTTGGCGCCCGGCGCTATCGGCGGCTTGCCGCTCGGCATCGTTCTGCTTCACGATCACGTCTGGCGTGATGCGCGTCACTTGATATTTTTGTGTAGTCGCCTCGACTTTAGGCGTATCCAGCGACGAGGTATCCAGATAATTACCGGGAGTCCAAGCGCATCCGGCAAGCCCCGACATCACGAGCGCAGGCAGAAAAAGTGTTCGATTTAGCATATTTTTCATAATCCATTTTGCAACGAAGCGTTCGCCTACCCTTCCCGCTCGCGCTCTGCCAAGTACTTATTTATGCACAACTAATGATCGGCGTTTTATCCCGAACCACAGCATGCAGGAAAGCGTCAATCGGATTTCGGAAGAGATAATCGATTTGCCGACGCGCCGGCAGCTATCGCGCCCGCGCTTCGACCCCGTTTATCCGCCGGGCTCAAACCGGTGTGAATGGTGTCTCACTTTCGGTTTGAAGCGGGATGGAATCGACTGTTGGAAAGTCATGCCATTCGACAAGCGGATTTCACCCATGAATGAATCTTAATGCGGCGCAACGGGTGTCGTCTGAGGGCGATCGCACAATTCGTTACTAAATTTACGATCTGACGCACATGGGGACGAGCGAGGCGCTGCGGGCGAAACGAACGAAAGGGGAAGTAAAATTGACTCAGTCGCTTATGCGCGCTTCAGGCGCACGAGGTTGGCAATACGTTCGGCGTTTCTTGTTTTCATCTTCAATGCCGCAGCGCATTATGGAATGCTGCGGCCCTACCGTATGTCCACGCCCGTGCGCGCTTGCCGCTGCTCGCGCATCGGCGCTCTAGTAAGCGTTTTTGCCAATGAAACCTTTGATGATCGTCATCAACACGATTTTGATATCGAACCAGAAATCGCAATTTTGGATGTAGTACAGGTCGTATTTGACTCGGCCCGCCATCTTTTCGATCCGGTCGGTTTCTCCGCGGAAACCATTGACCTGCGCCCAGCCGGTAATGCCGGGCTTGATCCGGTAGCGATACATATAGCCTTCGACTTGATCTTTATAGAGATCGTCATGAGCGATCGCATGCGGGCGTGGCCCGACGACCGACATATCGCCTTTCAGAACATTGATGAATTGCGGCAATTCATCGAGACTCGTTTTACGCAGGAAGGCGCCCACTCGCGTCACACGCGGATCCGATTTCTGCGCCTGGGTCACCACGCCGTGCGCCTCCACGTGCACTTTCATCGATCGGAATTTGTAGATCTCGAATTCCCGACCATCCATGCCCTTGCGTCTTTGCTTGAAGAAAACCGGGCCGGAAGACGAGCGCTTCACCGCAATGGCGATACCTAACAGTAGAGGCGCGAGCATCAACAGCACGAGCGCAGCGAACACGCGATCGAAGATCAGCTTTGGCAGGATATGCAGATCGGCCCGCGTGGTCGCCGTCAGGCAGATGGCCGGCAGCCCGACGACATCGCCAATCGAATGATTGAACAAGGTCAGGCTGCGTATATCGGGGATGAAACGAATATCGACGAAGTCGTTTCGAAACTCCCGGACATAGCGCATGATGTTGCGCTCCTCCGACAACGGCATCGCCAACCAGATCTCCTGCACGTGCCGCTGCCGCACCATCCGCGCCAGATCGGACAGATCGGTCAGCACAGGGACGCCGGCAATCTGCGGCAACGCCAATGTCGACGGGCCGTTGCCGGCGTCCGATCGGCTTTGCGCCCGCGGCTCGTCCCACTGCTCATGCCGCGGTTCATGTCCCTGCTCATCCAATACGCAGAGCGCGCGGAAACCCGCCTGCGGTTGCCGACGAATCTGCGCGATCAACGCCTCGCTCTGCGCGCTCGGGCCCACCACCGCGACCGCCTTCTGGTTCAGACCTGAGCGACGAATACGTTGCAGGAACGAATACAAGGCGATTTTCGTGATCGCAAGCAACAGCCCCGTGACCACGGCCCAAGACACCACCCAGCCACGCGATATTTCTTCTGTGCGCTGCGCGGTAAAGGCGACAACGACGCCCAGCGTCAGCACGATCACCCAGACCACCAGCACGCGTGCGACCAACTCGGCAATCGGTTTGCCGCGCCACGAACTGTAAAGGCCCATGCTCGGAAACAAGACCAATGCGCTGGCGCAATTGAATCCCGTCAGAAAGACGTCTGCATGAGGCCAACCGTCGGCGGTACCTAACCAGTAGCCATGCGTCAGCCATGCGCCAATAGCGATGGCCAACAGGTCCACCCCGCGCGATATCAACGGCTGCATAAGATTTCCCCAATGAGCGTTCGACTTAACGATAAATCGATGCCCGCGCCGCACGGCATGTCGAATGCGCGGTTTAATCGCCAGCAAGGCGACGCGGGCCTTTTCGACACCCGCCATTCCCATTTACGCACGATTTTTTCCTTTTTTCACAACACCACGGAGGATGCCCGCCAGGCATACGGCGTGGATTGCAAAGCAATTGTTTGAAGTATCCGGAGAGCTCACTGACTCGCCGACGGGTCGAGGCAAAAATATTTTGTGAGGCGAGTGCGGATAGTCGTATATAACCGTTGACACGACCTTTCCGGCTGTACGGCATGGCACATATCGCCATCGAGCGTTGCGTTCGTTGATATTTCGCAACGCAGCAAGGCTTTCGGTCTCCTGCTGTATTGCTTACGCCCCGAGTACAGTAAAAATGTGCAAGAGGGCGGGAATCTTTTACCGATGGGCGATAATTCACGCTTACAAAAGCCTTTTCGGTTCGGATAGCAAAACAGAATAATTAACGTTTAATAACATTGTTATCCAGGCTGTTACAACACGGAACCGCTTAGCCTGCTACTGTCGCTAAAGAGACACTTGAGGGAAAGTCTCACCATTTGGTACGGATGCGAACATAGCCGCCGCAGGGGATGCGCGTAAGCTCAGCATCGTAATAATTAAGGCAACATCTCCACTTTGTGATGGCCCACGCGATGAAAGCGACCTCGTTCAATAACTGCTTTGGATGGCTCCATGCCACTACGGGGAATAACGCAATAATATTTTGCAATCCGTACGGACATGAAGCACTCCTCTCGCACCGAGGCATGCGAAAGCTGTCTGAACGGCTCTGTTCACAACGTGTATCGTCGCTGCGGTTCGACTATTTCGGCACCGGCGACTCCGCGGGTAGCGAAGACGACGGCGAGCAAATCGAGCATTGGATCAGCGGTATCGAACAGGCCGTTCAGCACGCACGGCAACAGCTCGGTGCGCGCAAGATCATTCTGTGCGGCCTGCGCCTGGGCGCGCTGCTCGCCGCGTTGGCCGCAGAAAGGCTGCAATCGTCTTCGCCGATTGACGGTCTGATCATGATGTCCCCCGTCGTATCCGGCAAAGACTATCTGCGCGAACTGAACCTGATACAGCGACGCTGGCGCAACACGCCGGGCAATATGCCCGATACCCCGGAAGTGGTGATCCCCGGTACCGTCGAGACATTTGGCTTCAGACTGAATGCACAGACGGTCGACACTCTGACGCAACTCGATCTCAGCGCCAATTCGCGGACGCTCTCCCCTGTTCCCGTGTTGATGCTGGACCCGGATGCGACACCGCTACCGAAGGTCGCGCGGACGATGCGCGCGTATGAAGCGGCAGGCGCAATCGTAGAGCGCACCGACTTCCCCGATCAATCCGTGTATCTTGGCGATCGACTCAATTCGGCGCTGCCGGACGGCTCGTTCGAATCGATCCACCGTTGGCTGGAAACGCATTTTCCGGAACCCGCGAATGTGGGGCTGAGCCGTCGCACCGCGCCATTGCCGGTCGACGTGCAGGTACCCGGCATCGTCGGTGCAGTCCGCGCACAACCCCGTATCGAGGTGCGTGGCGAACACTACGTTGAAGTTCCAGTGCGCTTTGGAAACGGTCGGTTGTTCGGCATTTATTGTCAGCCGCTCTGGTCGGGCGATCCCGACGGCATGCAGCGCGTGGGAAGCGCCCCGGTCGTCAGCGCCGCACCGCTTGGTGCCAACGCGCTAGCGGGTTCGGTATCTGGCCGTGCCGACGACACCATGCTGACGCTCGAATCGTACGATCCGCAGACCGCCGTGCTGTTTCCGAATACGGGCGGGAACTACCATATCGGCGACGCCCGGATGTGGGTCATCCAAGCACGACGGCTCGCACTACAGGGCGTGGCGTCATTACGCATGGATGTCGCCGGACTCGGTGACAGCGCCGACGATGTGGATCGTTCCACGGCAGCAGGTTTGCATTCCTCGAGTGCCTGGCAAGACTGCAGCACCGGCATCGACTGGTTGGCGGCAAAAGGCCATAGCAAGCCGGTCATCGTCGGCATTTGCTCGGGCGCATTCATGGCATTCAACACGGCGGTCCTGAACCCGCGTGTAGCGGGTGTCGTGGTGATCAACCAACGTATCTTCACGTGGGAACAAAATCGCCACGGTCCCGGCGGCCACATGTTCCTCGAGCCCACGCATGTGTATCGTGATTCGCTTCGTAGCCTGGAAAAATGGAAGCGAGCGTGGCGCGATAAGAGCAAGTTGAAGATGGTCCTTTCCGTGGTCGCGTTACGCATGATCGAACGGGCACGGCAAACCATTGCGCCGGTGGTCGACTTGTTCAAACCCGAGCCCACGATCGAATCGGGAAAAATGTCGGTACGCGCGATGACGCGGATACTCGCGAAACGTGGCGTCAGCGTGCGCGTGATCTTCGGTGCGCAGGACGGCGGTATCGAGGAATTCGAGATTTACTTCGGAAAAGGCTTTTCCCGCCTGAAACGTTTTCCGGCTATCCGGATATCGATCGAGAGCACGATGGATCATGCGCTCTTCCTGTATCCCGGGCGCGAACGCATGATGACGTTGGTCGACGAATACCTGCGCGAGCAGATCGGGTCGTTCACGCCGGTCGCCCCGGCGCAATCGAAGGCCGACATGCCTGCTCG
Source organism: uncultured Robbsia sp. (assembly GCA_963922375.1). GTDB lineage: Bacteria > Pseudomonadota > Gammaproteobacteria > Burkholderiales > Burkholderiaceae > Robbsia. The sequence continues at coordinate 8,141 of CAWUJR010000029.1, read as the reverse complement.
CACGGAGAGCGTCGTGGACACCGCCCAGGAACCCGGAAACGGTCTGATGCACGGGGCATTGCAGAAGGCTTGATCCGCGCTCCCACCCGCTCGGCTTCCTGCCGAGAGAGGCGCACGCGTGCCGGCGCAACCGTAGACTAGACGCCCGGGCACGCACCGATGCCCGTCGCGAAAGGAGAGTGGCCGCCCCTACCGGATGCACCCTCCGCAGCGTCGCCCTCTCCCCTCCTTTTGCGGAGCGTCGGCCGCTCAAGACAGCGGCATCTTCCGCCAATCCGCCGCGCTTTGTGTGCCTGTTGCCAGGAACACGACCGGATGCGCCCCGCTCGTCTCGATCCACCAGTCCCCGATCGCATAAGGGGCGGACGACGGGGCGACAGTGGAATGATACGTTTTATTCGTCACCAGCAGGTCGGCAGCGGCGGTGCCGACCGCCGTCCATTCCCGCTGATTCTTCGCATCCACATAGTGCTGGCCGATGAATACCGGGGCCACCGTCGGCTTACCGCCACCGACCAGCCCCTGGAAACCCCACGGCACGTAGGTGGACGTCCGATGCAGTGCCCCGCGCTTGCCCATAACACGATGCACGACTTCGGTCGAATTTCCTCCGGTGGCGGAAAACTGACCCTTGGTCGTGCCGCCGATCACCTGCGAGTAACTGACGTCACTGGTAAAGTTTTTGTCGAAAATGCAAGATGTGAAGTCCAGTCCGGCGGTTCCTCCACCATCGTGTTGCAACAACACATCGCCTTTGAATTCGACGCCGGTGAAGGTGCCTTTGTAGCCCGGATAATAGGCAGTGAACGCGTGGCAACTGCCCCCGGTCATCACCACGGCGCCACTGCGCGACGACATTGTCAACGCGCCGATCTCGCTGTTGGCGATCTGTAGATTGACCCCCGTTCCGCTGTTGCTTGTCGCCGTCACCCCGGTAATCGACTGCATGTCGGGACAGGCGGTGACGAAGCTTCGACTGTTCGCGCCACAGGCCAGTCCGAACTCGACTTCGGGCGACACGCCCTGGCCGATCAGGAACACCTCTCCGCCATTATTTTCGAACAAGGTCCCCCACGGCTGTCGCTGTTTCGTAAAAAACCCGCGATGCTCACTATGCCCGTTCGTGAAATAGATCCATTTGGATCCGCTGCCGATACGGACATACGGCGACACCCAATTTCCTTCGATCTGGCAATCCGCGAAGCGAAGGTAATTGCAGGTATTGGACGACGTGCTGGTAATGCTAAGCGGCGCATAGGTCGTGTTCGCCGATACGCTGATGACCTCGACATGGTCGTATTGATGGGACTTCGTGCCGCCGCAGGACTGAATGGCCACCTTGCTGAACGTGTAGTCCTGTGCCGCATCGCAGACGAGACCGGAGCCGCCTTTGAACGCCTCGATCAGCACGTTGCGCCAATAACCGTCGCAATTCTGGTTCAGATAAACGCCGCACAGGCCATAAGTGGCGGCATTCCCCCCGCCAATGCGCACGTTCTCGAGATTGATCGCACGGCAGACCGCCTTCTTGGGATTGACCTGGTGGATCACACCGAAGCCGGCATACTTGGCGTCCTTGATCCCTGCCGCTTGAATGCAGGACGCCATAAAGGTGTCGCTGTCGCCCTTGATCGACAGTCCGGCCGCGGCGTACGGGATCATCCACGGGCGGGAAACCGGCATCGGAATGCCGGGCAAACGCAAGGACCGGCTCTTCGAATAGGGCGCGAGCATCGATACGATCGCCTTGTCGAATGCGTTGGACCAGTCCGACTCGGCATTCAGTTTGAACCAGCCGACGTGAATATCGCTGGTGGGGCTCAGCCGCAGCCAGCTACGCCCTTTGGCATCCACGACCAGCACACCGCCGTCGTCTGCATACTGCGTTTTCCCCAGGCAATGAAACGTGCCCGCTCGATATCCGGAGGTATTCGATACCGTGACTTCGATGTTGCTTGCATCGCCGGCGTAATGACGCAGCCCTTCGTAGTCCCCAACCAGTTCAAGCGAATGGGCGACGCTTTTGTCGGCGGTATAGAACGCGCCGCCTGAACCATCCAGCCCCCTGTCCTCGAACGCGGTGCCCCCTTCGACGCCGGTTTGCTCGGTTTGCGCGCGGCCGAGATCATCGGGGGCACCTTGGCCGTCTTGTGCGACCTGACCGGCGGCGCGCACGCCGGGATCGGTCGCTGCCCACGCGAGTGGAAGCAACGATTCGGCAGAGACATCGATCGTCGCCCCACCCGCGATGATCGATGCAACGTCCTCCGACGACACAGCATCGACCGTTTGATCCGTCGAACCCTCTGCAGCAAATAAGACCTTCGTCACCGAATTGAAATAAAGCGTCATTTCATTTTCCCAAGGAGGACATGTGTATGGCTGACTGTGAAGGGTCAGCGGAACGTGCCGCGCTGCTGTGTCTCGGCCTATGTCTCGGCCTGTGTCTCGGCCTGTGTCTCGGCCTGTCTATCAGCGTAGTCGATAAACTCGGAGGGGATAGTACCGGTGGAAAGTCAACGCTGGCGGCCGGGCCGATTCGACGGCCCCCCGTGCGGTAGGCCGGGCGCGCCCTAACTTGCCTGTGTGCGCGCAAGGCAAACGAGCAGAGGCGTGTGGGAAAAACCACCCTTATTCGCATTGTTGGCGAATAGAAGGGTATCGCCATCGCCACTTACATTTGTTACAACACTGTTTCAACCCCGCCGCTGATGGGTTATTCGGTCGTCGTATGATGTGCGGCCCGCAAATCCCGGATGTCCGCAATGGCCTAACACGTCCGCAAAAGCATTTTGATAAGCTTGAACGGTATGTTTAAATAAGGGGGCGAAATGACATATTTATTTCACTGCCTTACCCCATACTGACTCACTGCGGTTGTTGTTTCGCAAATGCTGTTTATTTACCACGTTATTTGTTGTCCATTGGCTATACGTCGCGCTTTTAATTATTCTCGCCATTGTCCCCTGTCCGATCACGGCCTCAGCCGGCATCCGCGACGGGCGTATGCATACTCTCGCTCAATATCGCTACGTCTATAACCTGACGACCTTTTCAGGACCCGAGGATTTTCTATGCTTCCAAAAATGTCTGTTGCATGCGGCCTTTCGCTATTAAGCGCATGCCTTATGTCGACGCTCGCGTCGGCAGCAGAGAGTTCGGCATTATCACTTGCAGCCACGAGCACAACGATCCAAACAGTGGGTAGTGGAAGCACGTTGATGTTTAATGCGCGCTCCGGATCGAACGTCACCGTGACGGTGTATCCGTACTCGGATCTGGGACAGCCGCTGACTACACCGGTGACAACGGCATCAGCGACCGCAAGCGGCAGCGGTAGCGCAGCGCAAGCGAAAATCACGCTCAAGGCATTGCCGATCGGCTTCTATCAGATCAAGGCCAAAGCGGGTAGCGACGATATCGAGACATCGCTGGCAGTGATTGCGTCGGGTATACCTAAAGATAGTGCTGAAGGGGTGATCACCCACTTCGCCATGGGCCGGGGCGAAGTCCCGCGTTCGCTGCAGTTGATTCGCGCAGCGGGCTTCGGTTGGATTCGCGATGAGATGTATTGGAGCGCCGTCGAACTGCAGAAAGGCGTCTACACCTTTCCGTCGTACTACGATGCCTACGTGAATGCCGCATTGAAAGAAGGGCTGTCGCCGCTGGTCGTGATCGACTACGCCAATAGATTCTATCCCTACCCGACGGGTGTGGCGGGCACACATGGCCTGATGACCGACGCGCAACGCGCCGGTTACGCTGCCTATGCGAAGGCTGTCGCAGCGAAGTATCGCGGCCGGGTCAGTACCTTCGAAATTTGGAACGAACCGCAACCCGCCGCCTTCGGTACAGCGGATTGGAGCGGCTATACGAAGTTGCTGGTCAAGGCCTATCCGGCGATCAAGGCCGGTAACCCGTCGGCGACGGTGGTCTCATGCGGCGGCGGCGGCCTGGGCGGCGGCGCGGCAGGCGACTGCGCCGCAGGGGTGATCCATTTCGGCGGTCAAGCATACGAAGATGTTTATAGTATGCATCCTTATATGGCCCCGTTCGATCCGGACAATGGCTATCCCGCGAACAATTCGCCGATCGGCAAAACCGTCAGCGTGCCCAATGTTGCGCACTATCTGATCGGGTTCTCGAAATACCATACGCGTCCGAATAACGAAACGCTGCCGATGTGGGTCACCGAGATCGGCTGGTATTCGTCACCGGTCTCCTACGCGAACGGCGAACCGATGCAAGCGGCCTACGCTGCCCGTACCTTCATCAATGCGCGCCGCTACAGTCTCGCACAGAAGGTTTTCTGGTATGACTTCCAGAACGACGGCACCGACCCGGACAACAAGGAAGATAACTTCGGCTTCATCCGCAAGGACTTCTCGCCGAAGCCGGCCTATGTTGCTACCGCGGTCATGCATAATGAATTGCGCGATGCGACTTTCCAAAGCGCACCGGTCGATCAGACGAACGTCAAGGTACTGTCGTTCAGCGGCTCGCAAGGTCAGGTGTTCGTTGGGTGGACTATCGGACAGACGCCCGCAACGGCTCAGGTTACCGTACCAGACGGCAGCTATATCGAGACGGATTGGCAAGGTAAGCAGACGACCGTTACCGTCAGCGGACAATCGCTGGATTGGAAGCTGGGTCCTCAGCCACGCTATCTGACGAAGAAATAAACGCCATGCTGCCCCGAATACGAGGTCGGGGCAGCGAAATAAAAATTACAATAGAGGGATCAAATCGAATAACCGGAAAGTGAGACATGGCTAAAGTTGAGGTGCTCCATTGCGCTGAAACGATCAAGGGTGGTATCGCCACTTATCTGAGAGAACTGCTGCCGTTGCAGGCAAACGCGATTGGCGCAGAGAACATCGTCGTCGTCATCCCCGCTTCCCAAGCTGGTGAATTACCGTTGCCCGCCGGCGTACGACTCGTGACTTTTCCCGATGACCGCGGCCGCGTGGCGAATGCGTTCGCCCAGGCTAGCGTCGTTAGCAAATTTGTGCGGGACAATCCGGTTCGCATCGCCCACATTCACTCGACATTCTCGGGCGCGACGGTCAGGCCCTATCTCAAACTGTTTCGACCGAAGACCAAGATCGTCTATTGCCCACATGGTTGGGCATGGGATCGTCCGATGAAGCCGTGGAAGAAAACGGCCGTCAAACTGGTCGAACGGGTGTTGGCGTTATTCAGCAATAAGATCATCTGCATCTCGAATCACGAGCGGCAAACCGCGCTCGCAGCGGGTTTGCCGTCGGGTCAACTCGCCGTCGTCCTGAACGGCATTGCGAACTTCGTTCCCACACCTTCCGGCGCGTCGACAGACTGGCCACCGGGCATTCGCAAACTATTGTTCGTTGGTCGTTTCGACCATCAAAAAGGCGTGGACATCTTCTGCGACGCCCTCGCGAAGCTCGGCGACGATGCATGCGGCTTGCTGGTCGGCGACCAAGTGCTGGGTGATGACCAAGTGCTGCACATTCCGAAGAATGTCCGCAAGGTCGGCTGGCTGAAGTCACAAAAGCTGCAGGACCTTTATCTCTCCGCCGATGCGCTGATCATTCCATCGCGCTGGGAAGGATTCGGACTGGTGGCGGCAGAGGCAATGCGCGCGCATCTGGCCGTGATCGCACCGCGGGTGGGTGGCTTGCATGAAGTGGTCGACGACCACCGAACCGGCCTGCTGGTGGATCCGTTTACGGTCGATGCCGTAGTGGCGGCGGTGCGCAGCCTTGACGACACGGCACTACAAGCGATGGGACAAGCCGGGCGTGTTCGCTTCGAGCAGATGTTCACGATCGAGCGCGTGCATCGCGAGCTGCTGGACATTTACCAGTCGCTCTAGCCCGGCGTTTATCGGCTACGACGCTGCGACTTGCAGCGTCGTATGCTTCAGAGCCACTTACTGCGGGCTACTGATCGATGCCACCTTTGCGGTGGCATCGATTCTTCAATCGGCGATCGCTTCGCTACCCGGCGCACGCGCGAGACGTCGATCGAGTATGCCGATCACGTTTGCCGAGGACGGCGCAAACTTCCGCGCAAAGAACGCTTGCCGGGCAGGACCATAGCCATCCGCGTCGATCGTGCCACGCGTCAGGTCCTCCAGATGCAACTCCGATATCACCGATGGGTAGGGCGGTGGCCCTTTGGTCCAATCCGTATAGTGCAAATTCGGCTCGATCTTCCCGTCGTAGCCGCACTTGTGCAGCACCGTCTGGAAGAAAAACTCATCGGAGAAGCTCGACTTCTTGCAGAATTCGACGAACTGCGGATGCTGCTGCAAAAAGGTCAGGATTCGATCGACCGCCTGCCCTGTCAGGCAGAACCATTGTGAACCGGCCCGAAAATCCGATAGTGCAAAGCCATCCGGCAGTTTGCGTGCAATACCGAATTTCCGGTACATCACGCGGTTGATCTTGTTCTGCAATTTCGCGACCTTCGATCGGAAGCCCGTGTTGCGCATGCCACCGTTTTCGTCATAGGCAATCAGCACACGCTCGATCGATTTCCCCATTTCGCCGAATGCCGCAATGTTGATGAATTCACTGCCGCGCTCGGAAAGAAATTGCTGCAACTCCCACATCGGACGAATCGGATAGTCGGCACCGCTCAACAGACAGAAGTAGTCGTAGCGGTCATGGGCAGCGGCCGTTTTCATCAAGGACAACGTCGCGGCCACCAACGAATAGCCGGCCCATTGCACCTTATACCGATCCTTGACCTGGACGATGTTGGCTTCCGGCTTGAAAACCGCCTCCACGCGCTTGTCGACATGGACAAAACAGGTCGAACCCGGAAAACTCAGCGCCTGCGCCATTTTTTCCACGTGCTCGAAGTTGTTGTGAGCAACAATCAGGAAAGCGATTTTCATATACGTTCAAAGTCACTATTTTTAGGGTCAATGACTGGCGTGCATTCCAGCGATGCAAGCGATTCAAGCGGCAAAGGCCGTATCGGCGCACGCCCGTCGGGCGCTTCTGCGGTGACCGCTGCCGTCACCATTTATATTTCACGCCGAGCACGGAGTAAATTGCCAATTTGCTCCAGATCTTGTGGCCGCCCCAATTGAAGTGGGTCAACAGGCTCAGAATCGACAGCTTGCGATTGAGCATCATCGCCACCGCCACATCAAAGCTGCGCCGATGCCCGGCGCTCATCTTGCCTTTGTGCTTGTCGAAGAATTGCTGGGCACCGATACGCCGCTTTTCACTGACGGTAATCCGCCCCAGATCATGGCCTTCGTCCAGAAAATATAGCGCGCACGACAGCTTCTTCGCCGCACCGAACTGCGCGACCAGACGCACCCACGTATCGTAGTCCTGCCAGGCCTTCATTTCCTTGTCGAAGCCGCCGATCGCACGCAGTCGAGCGGTTTCGGTCAGCATCTGGTTGCCGACGAAATTCTCATACAACAGCTTGTCCAACGACACACTGGATGCTTCGTGCGGGGCGGTCGGGAGCGCCTGCAACCCATCGATCTCCGTGTCTTTCAGGAAGGCGAGATTCACCGAGCAGATGCACGAGTACGCCGCGTCGTAGTTGTCGACGAGCACACGGATCCGCTCCGGATGGAAGATGTCGTCGTCGTCCAACCCCGTAATGAAATGTCCGCTGGCGCGCTCGATACCGAGATTACGTGCTACGCAGGCGCCCTTCGGCTGCTCATTGCGCAGATGGATGATCGGGATCGTCGTCGTCGCGGCCAGATCGGAGACGATCGCCCCGACGTCGACGCTGGAACCATCGTCGCAGACCAGGATTTCTATTTGTCGATACGTCTGCGCAAGAACCGACTCAATCGCCCGCCGCAGCAGCACCGGGCGATTGTGGGTCGGTATGTACACGCTGACGAGCGGTGCTGTTCCGGTTGCCATGTTCAAAGCCTCGAGAATGCGTGAATGGGATCGCTACGGGTCATTCGGATATTCGATGCATGCACCTTGTTGGGCACGCGTTCTGTGTGATGCCTGACAACGGGTGCCTGACGTGGCGGCAGTAGCCGACAACGCCGCCGCAGCGCGTGCTGTCAAGCCGCCGGGGGCGCCAGGCTAGTCCGTTGCCGGCGTAGCGATCAGGTTTCCGACGTCCGCGGCGAAACTGCACTGTCGGCAAACCCGACATCGCGTCCT
>CAWUJR010000028.1:0-17289 GCA_963922375.1 uncultured Robbsia sp. | reverse complement strand
CAGCGGACATCGTGTCGGAGAGAGAGGATGGGCATGGAAGGCAATTTATTCGGCAACGCGCCGCTGATACACGGTCCGCCCCGCTACCAACGTCCGCAACACCGGTGCGGGCAGGTCATAACCGGCAAATGGCGTGTTGTGCCCCTGACTGATCAGCGCCTGTGGATCGACGACCCAGTCGCCATGGCGATCGAACAGACAGAAATCGGCTGCCGCCCCCACGACCATCCGCCCGGCACTGAGCCCGGCGAGTGTTGCCGGGCCGTAGGTGAGCTTCGACAGCGCCTGCGCCAACGGAATCCTGGCTTCATCGGCCCATTTGACGCTCAGCGACAGCAGCAGCTCCAGCCCTGTCGATCCGGGCGAGGCTTCGCCGAACGGCATCAGCTTCTCGTCGTCGTCGAGCGGGGTGTGATCGGAGCAGATCGCGTCGATGGTGCCGTCGAGAAGCCCGGCGCGGATCGCGTCGCGGTCGGCGGTGCCGCGCAAGGGCGGATCGAAGCGGTATTGCGAATCGAAATAGCCGATATCGACGTCGACCAGATGCACATGATGGATCGTGACATCGCAGCTGACCGGCAGTCCTTCGGCTTTTGCGGCGCGCATCAATGCGACGCCGGCAGCGGACGACAGGTGCGACAGGTGCACGCGTGCGCCGGTCGCGCGGACGAGTTCGAAAATCGTATGCAGCGCGATGGTTTCGGCGGTGACCGGCACGCCTGAGAGCCCGAGCCGCGATGCTAATGGTCCGCTCGCCGCGACACCGCCGGCGGCCAACGCGGCATCCTGCGGCCGCAACCACACCGGAAAACCGTAGGTGTTCGCGTATTGCAAGGCGCGCAGCATGACCTTCGTGTCGCGCAGCGGCTTGTCCACTTGAGAAAAACCGATGCAGCCGGCTTCGGTCAGCTCTGCCATCTCGGTGATGACTTTGCCTTCGAGGCCGACGGTCAATGCGCCCAGCGGATAGACGCGGACGCCTTGCAGGCCTTGCGCGCGGAATTTCAGCATCTCGATCAGACCGGGCTCGTCGAGCACGGGATCGGTGTCGGGCGGGCAAATGAGGCTGGTGACACCGCCGGCGGCGGCCGCGGCCATTTCAGATTCGAGCGTCGCGCGGTGCTCATAGCCGGGTTCGCGCAGGCGTGCCGATAAGTCGACGAGACCAGGAGCGATCGTCAATCCGGTGGCATCGATGGTCTCGATGGGCTCGACCGCGCCGGAATCGAAGCCTGCCGGCGCAGGAGCGCCGGTCTCGCCGATATGCACGATCACGCCATCGGCAATGAACAAGTCGGCGCGACGCTCGGCGCCGGCCTGCGTGTCCAGTATCGTCCCACCCTTGATTTGAATCTTCATCGCTCGTTTACCTGTTGCCGCCTGATGCGTTACGTGGTGTTGCGCGGCGTTGCGTTGCCTTCGATGACCACACGATTCGTCGATTCTTCAATCGTGATTGCCGGCGACGATTCCCATCACAGCCATCCGCACCGCGATGCCGAAGGTCACTTGATTCAGAATCACCGATTGCGGGCCATCCGCGACGCGGGAATCGATTTCGACACCCCGGTTCATCGGTCCGGGATGCATGACGATCGCATCGGGTTGGGCCAGCGCCAACCGCGCCTCGGTCAGGCCCCAGCGCTTGAAGTACTCTTGCGCGGACGGGAGCAACGCCCCGCTCATCCGCTCGTTCTGCAAGCGCAGCATGATGATGACGTCGACGCCCCGCAGCCCTTCGTTGATGTCGTGGAACACGCGCACGCCCATCTGCTCGAGTCCGGACGGCAACAGCGTGCGTGGACCGATCGCCCGGATCTCTGGGACCCCCAGCGTGGTCAATGCGTGGATATCGGAACGGGCCACGCGCGAGTGCAGAATGTCGCCGACAATCGCGACCGTGAGCTTGCGAAAATCGCCTTTGTAGTGGCGGATCGTGTACATGTCCAGCAGACCCTGCGTCGGATGCGCATGGCGACCGTCGCCGGCATTGACGACGTGCACGTGCGGTGCGCAATGCTTCGCGATCAGGAACGGTGCGCCGCTCTCGGCATGGCGCACGACGAACAGATCCGCATGCATCGCGGACAGGTTATTGATCGTGTCGAGCAGCGATTCGCCTTTGCTGGTCGACGAAGCGTTGATGTTCAGGTTCAACACATCAGCGGACAGCCGGGTCGCGGCAATCTCGAACGTGGTGCGCGTGCGGGTCGAGTTCTCGAAAAACAGGTTGAACACCGATTTGCCACGCAGCAGCGGGACTTTTTTGACTTCGCGGTCGGTGACGCTGACGAACTGATCGGCGGTATCGAGCACATGCGTGACGATATCGCGGGGCAAGCCTTCGATGGTCAGCAGGTGCTTCAACTCGCCGTTGCGCGTGAGTTGCGGATTGCGTGCACGCGATGCGGCAGTGATGGGGCTGTTCATGGTTCGGTCGCTTATCGGTGCCTTTTCTGTCGCGTTTCTGTCGCGTTTCTGTCGCTTATCGGTCGCTTGCTCGTGGCTACAGTTGCGTTTTCAGTCGAGCGGTCATTCGCGCAGTCAACGAAGCTTTCAGTCGCCACGACTGGCCGACGCGAAGGCGAAACGCCCGTCGTCATCGCGTTGCAGGACGACGGAACGGCCAGCGTCGATGTCGACATGCGCCGCCGCGAATCGCGCCGAAAACGGCAATTCCCGACCGCCGCGATCGACCAATACCGCGAGTTCGACCGAAGACGGCCGTCCGTAGTCGTAAAGTTCGTTGATGGCGGCGCGGATCGTGCGGCCGGTGTACAGCACGTCGTCGATCAGCAGGATCCGGCGGCCGGCAATGTCGAACGGCAGTTGCGTCGGCCCGGAATGACCGTGCAGGCCTTTGCTCGCGAAGTCGTCGCGATGCAACGAGACATTGATGATGCCGAGCGCGACGTCGTCTTCGTCGTGCAGCACATGCCGGATCGACGGGACAGGCGTGGTCGCATGCGACATCACCTCAGCACGCAGATCGTGCGCAATGCGCTCCGCAAGCCAGGCCCCACCACTGCGAATGCCGACCAGCGCGACACCGCCGTCGAGACGGCCGAGCGCATCGCCATAGGCGGCGGTCAATTGCGAGAAGAGAAGGCGGTAGAGCGCCTCTGCGTCAAGCATGGGCGTGATCGTCCAAATATTGTTGCAGAATGAGGCGGGCCGCTTCGTCGTCGATTGCCACGCGCCCACCTGGGCCGCCCGAACTGCCCTTTCGTGGTGCCCGGCCACCGTCTTGCTGCCCCTGCTTGTGCTGGGCCCGGGCGTCCACGGACGAATAGCGTTCGTCGACCCAGATCACCGGCAGATTGAAGCGCCCGTTCAACTGATTACCGAAGCGCCGTGCCAATTGTGTCATCTGGTGCGGGGCACCATCGGGATGCGTCGGCAAACCGACGATCAGGTGGGTCGGTTGCCAGGCGGCGATCAACTTACCGATCTCGTCGAATCGATAGTCGCGATGCCGGTTCTCGATGATGCCCAACGCGCGGGCCGACCACGTCAGCGAGTTCGCGATGGCGACGCCGATGCGTTTCTCACCGTAATCGAAACCCAGCAATACCGACGCATCAGGCATGGCCTGCTTCACCGGACAACATGGTGAGCGACACGCCCAGCAAACCGAGCGCGGCTTCGAGCCGCTTCTCGGTAGGGACATCGAAGACGATACTCGGGTCTGCTTCGACCGTCAGCCAGCCGTTTTGCGCGATTTCGTCTTCGAGCTGGCCAGCGCCCCATCCGGCATGACCGAGGGTCAGCAGGAATTTTTTAGGGCCCTGACCGCTGGCGACGGCTTCGAGCACATCTTTCGATGTGGTCATCTCGAGCCCACCCGGCACGGCCATCGACGATGTGTACTCGCCGGCCGGCTCGTGCAACACGAAGCCGCGCTCGGTCTGCACCGGACCACCGAAGTACACCGGCAGCGACGACAAGGTCGCGCTGTCGAGCTTCAGATCGATGCGTTCGAACAGCGACTTCATGTCGATGTCGGTCGGGCGATTGATCACGAGGCCCAGCGCGCCCTGCTCGCTATGCTCGCAGCAGTAGATCACGGTGCCTGTGAAATTCGAGTCCGTCATGCCAGGCATGGCAATGAGGAACTGATTAGTAAGATTGATGCGATCGGCGGAAGTCTTGGACATAATGCGATTTTAGCAAAGACACGGTGGCGGCATGCCCGAATTCAACAACGCCTTGATATGGTTTCGACGCGATCTGCGTACGCGAGACCAAGCTGCACTCTACCACGCACTGCGCGCCGCCAAGCAGGTCCATTGTCTGTTCGTGTTCGATTCGGCGATTCTGGAACCCCTCCCGAGCGATGATCGCCGGGTGGCTTTTATCCATGCGTCGGTGGCGGCACTGCAGGAAACGCTGCGTCAGGCGGGCGGCCAGTTGTGGGTCGCGCACGGCGATTCCGCACGCGTCGTACCCGCGCTCGCCCAGGCTTTGAAGACCGAGGCGTTGTTCTTCAATCACGATTACGAGCCGGGCGCGCGCGAGCGGGATGCGGGCATAACCAAAGCGCTGCAACAGGACGGCATCGCGGTACAGTCTTTCAAAGATCAGGCCATTTTCGAAAAAAACGAGGTGCTGACCGGGAGCCGGCGCCCGTACAGCGTGTTCACGCCGTACAAGCGCGCGTGGCTGCAGGCGGCGGAAGGCGATCGGGCGTTTGCGCCGCACCGATCGGAACATCATTTCGACCGATTGGCGCCGCCGCCGACGCGTAAGCCGTCGTTGCCCCACGACGCCGGGCAATTGTTCAACGATATGCCGACGCTGGCGGAATTGGGCTTTGCCGATGCGCAAACGCCGGTGGCGGGCGGAGAAGATGCGGCGTTGACGCTGCTGGAGGATTTCGAGCCGCGTATCGGCGCTTACCACCGCACGCGCGACTTTCCAGCGCTGGCGTCGACCAGTACGCTGTCGGTGCACCTTCGGCACGGGACGATTTCGGTCCGCGCACTGGCCCGCACGGCCTATGCGACCGCGCAGACCGCGCAAGACCGTGCCGGAGCCGAGACGTGGTTATCCGAGCTGGTCTGGCGCGATTTCTTTTTTCAGGTGCTATATCACAACCCGCGTCTGGTCGCGCAGGGCAAACGCCAGGCGTTCCGACCGGAATATGACCAGATTCGGTGGGAAAATGGCAAGACGGCCGACGCGCATTTCCAGGCATGGTGCGACGGCCGCACCGGTTTCCCGCTGGTGGACGCAGCGATGCGGCAGATCAATCAGACCGGTTTCATGCACAACCGCGTGCGGATGGTGGTGGCGACTTTTCTCTGCAAGGATCTGGGTATCGATTGGCGTCGCGGCGAAGCCTATTTCGAAGCGCTGCTAAACGACTTCGATCTATCGGCGAATAACGGCAACTGGCAATGGGCCTCGTCCAGCGGCTGCGATGCACAGCCCTGGTTCCGCATCTTCAATCCGCTGACACAGTCGGAGAAGTTCGATGCGAGCGGCGCTTTCATTCGGCAGTATGTGCCCGAGCTTGCCCCGCTCGACGACAAGGCGATCCATGCGCCCTGGCTGGCCGGGGTCGAGACACTGCACCAAGCGAAAATAGAACTGGGTCGCACCTATCCGCGCCCGTTGGTCGATCACGCACAGGCGCGACAACGCACCCTGGAGCGCTATGACGTGGTGAAGTCATCACATCTGCAAGGTGAGGAGAAACAGAAACCGCGATCAGGACAAATGGGATTGTCGCTGGAGGAGTGAGAAAGCCGCGACAAGCGTGAAGCTTGTCGCCTGCCGTTAGATCGCTACCATCTCAAAATCTTCTTTGCGCGCGCCGCATTCCGGGCAGGTCCAGTTGATGGGTACGTCCGCCCACAACGTGCCCGGTGCAATCCCTTCTTCGGGAAGACCGGCTTCTTCGTCGTAAATCCAGCCGCAAATGAGGCACATCCAGCTTTGATATTCCATTCTTTCGATACGTCGCTTGACGATCCGTTACAATACATTCCGTTATGGTACCGTTTTGGCGCCTAACTGAGAAGCAAGTCGCACCGAACATTTGATCTGACTGCGCTTGATGAGGCCCGGCGAGTCTGCCGACTCCGATGGCGCGTCGCGAATGCTGCTCGCACGGTCCGCTGGCCGACAGATTGCTTCGACATTACGTCGAATTTGTCCGCTGCCGTTGCGTTTCTGGACCGCGTTTTATTTTTTGCTCGATTTCATGACCCGCGACGCCCCTCCGATTGTCTTGACGTTCGGTATCTCCGACCCGACGGGCGCCACCGGCATCCAAGCCGACCTGATCACGCTGGCCAGCCTCGGCTGCCACGGGGTCACGGTGCTGACTGGTTACGCCACCCGCGATTCCGCCGAAACCAGCGATATCACCGCGATCGATCCCGACCGGGTTGCCACGCAAGCGCGGATGCTGCTTGAAGACATGCCGGTGGCGGCCTTCAAGATTGGCGCGACCGTGCGCGCGGAGATCGTGGCGGCAATCGCTGAGGTGGTGTCCGATTACGACGACCTGCCGCTGATCGTCTGTCCCGATTTCACGATCGACGACGAGCACGTGCTGGCCGGCGACGACCTACGCGATGCGATTGCCGAATTGCTGGTCCCGCAGACATCGGTGATGGTGGCGGACCGCGAGACGATCACGCAGTTGCTGCAGGTCGACAACGACGCGGAACCGCCATCGCTCGAACGCGCGATCGCGCAAATCACCGATAGCGGCTGCGAATATCTGCTGCTGACCGAGAACACGGCCGGCAAGCACATCAATACCCTCTTCAATGAGGAAGGCGAGATCCAGCAGGATGTGTTCGCACGCGATCCGGCGACGATAGTGGGAATCGGCGATACGTTGGCGTCGGCGATTGCGGCGTTGCTGGCCGCGGGGCTCGAACCACCTGATGCCGTGCGCGAGGCGCAAAACTATCTGTATCAGGCGGTGCGTGCCGCGTTCCGTCCCGGAATGGGCGCGTGCGTGCCGAACCGGATGTTCTGGGCGCGCGGTGCAGCGGTACCCGGCGGGCGTACGCCGGAGTTGCTGACGCAGGATATCCTGGGCGCCTCGGCGCAGCAAATCCGTCACTGACAATCCGCTCCTGGTCGGGGCCGGCGTTGGGGCGACAAATAAAAAAACCGCCGATGGAGGCCTCCATCGGCGGTTTTTTCTTGCTCGATCCTCGCCGTTGCGAGCGAGGATCATCCAGCGCTGACCGCGTCGAGGCGCGCCTTTCGGCCGCCTCTCGACACGATCGAGCAGGACAATTACATGTCCATGCCCATGCCGCCCATGCCACCCATGCCACCCGGCATACCGCCGCCAGCAGGGGCTTCGTCCTTCGGCAGGTCGACAACGGCGCAATCCGTCGTCAGCAGCAGGCCGGCAACCGACGCTGCGTTCTGCAATGCGGTACGCGTGACCTTGGTCGGATCGACCACACCGGCTTCGACCAGATCGCCGTACTCGCCGGTCGCAGCGTTGTAACCGAAGCTACCCGAACCTTCTGCAACCTTCGCGACCACGACGCTCGCTTCTTCGCCGCCGTTCGTGACGATCTGACGCAGCGGCTCTTGCATCGCGCGCAGCACGATCTGGATACCAGCGTCTTGCTCTGCGTTCGCGCCCTTCAGGCCCTTGATCGCTTCACGTGCACGGATCAGTGCCACGCCGCCGCCGGCAACGATGCCTTCTTCCACCGCTGCGCGCGTTGCGTGCAGTGCGTCTTCGACACGTGCCTTCTTTTCCTTCATTTCGACTTCGGTCGCTGCGCCCACGCGGATCAGTGCAACACCGCCCGCCAGCTTGGCCACGCGCTCCTGCAGCTTTTCACGGTCGTAGTCCGACGACGCTTCAGCGATCTGGTTGCGGATCTGGCCAACGCGCGCTTCGATGTTCTTGCTTTCGCCAGCACCGTCGATGATCGTCGTGTTTTCCTTGCCCACTTCGATACGCTTTGCTTGACCCAAGTCAGCCAGCGTCGCCTTTTCCAGCGTCAGGCCGGTTTCTTCCGCGATCACTTGACCACCGGTCAGGATAGCGATGTCTTCCAGCATGGCCTTACGACGGTCGCCAAAGCCCGGCGCCTTCACGGCAACGGTCTTCAGGATGCCGCGGATGCTGTTGACCACCAGCGTTGCCAGTGCTTCGCCTTCGATGTCTTCTGCGATGATCAGCAGCGGACGACCCGCCTTGGCAACTTGCTCCAGTACCGGCAGCAGATCGCGGATGTTCGAAATCTTCTTGTCATGCAGCAGCACGAACGGGTTTTCCAGTTCGGCCTGTTGCTTTTCCTGGTTCGTCACGAAGTACGGCGACAGATAACCGCGGTCGAACTGCATCCCTTCCACGACTTCCAGCTCGTCTTCCAGCGACTTGCCGTCTTCAACGGTGATGACGCCTTCCTTACCGACCTTGTCCATCGCTTCAGCGATACGATCGCCGATCGACGTGTCGCTGTTTGCCGAGATCGATCCGACTTGAGCGATTTCCTTGTTGGTCGAGCACGGCTTGCTCAGCTTCTTCAGCTCTTCGACAGCAGCCTTCACCGCCAGGTCGATACCGCGCTTCAGGTCCATCGGGTTCAGACCGGCGACCACATACTTCTGGCCTTCGCGAACGATCGCTTGTGCCAGCACGGTTGCGGTCGTCGTACCGTCACCGGCGTTGTCGCTGGTGCGCGAAGCAACTTCCTTCACCATTTGCGCGCCCAGATTCTGGAAGCGGTCTTTCAGTTCGATTTCTTTTGCGACCGAAACGCCGTCCTTCGTGACCGTCGGGCCACCGAAGCTACGCTCCAGCACCACATTGCGACCCTTCGGGCCGAGCGTGACCTTGACCGCGTTGGCGAGGATGTTAACGCCCTCAACCATCTTTGCGCGGGGGGAATCACCAAAAGCTACGTCTTTAGCTGCCATATCCTGAAACTCCTAGAATGCTTTGAACTATTGGAACAATGAGTGGACCGGATGAACGCAGGGCCCTGGCCGGCGCCGGCAGACCGTGAAGGTCGCGGCGACCGCGCGAGGCCCGATTCATCTTTACTTGTTCACAACCGCCATGATGTCTTCTTCACGCATCACCAGCAGCTCGTCGCCGTCGACCTTGACGGTCTGACCAGCGTACTTGCCGAACAGAACACGGTCACCCACCTTGACGTCGAGCGCGTTTTGCGTGCCCTTGTCATCGCGCTTGCCCGGACCCACGGCCAGGACTTCGCCTTGATCCGGCTTTTCAGCAGCCGATTCCGGGATCACGAGACCCGAGGCGGTCTTGGTTTCTTGGTCGAGACGCTTAACGATGACTCGATCGTGCAAGGGACGAAGGTTCATACACACTCCTTTCAAATCGGTACAGGAACCACGAAAAAACCCCCGGCGAGATCGCCGGGTGGCAAGATAAGTTATTGGCCGGAACGCGTTTTAGCACTCTCACCCAACGAGTGCTAAGTATAGGGACGGTATGCGGCAATTTCAAGGCGTTGCCGATAAATCTGCTAAAGATAGAATGGGACGCGCTAACGACCCCCCATGCCCGTCAGGGTCCGGGGTATCGGACATCCGCCCGGCCAGTACGCGTTTCGGCCGCCAACCGCGCGCGGGTCGCGACGCATCGGCTACCCCAGATGCCCATCGACACGCGCAATCGGTCAGGGTATACGATGTGGTGGGTTATGCCTAGGCAAGCACGTGGCGCGCCTGCTCGGTTGCCGGGGCGAAGGTCGGCGCGGAAGTGGATGCCGACGGGGGTGCAGGCAACGGCGCCTGTGATGCTGCCGATACGGATGCCGGTGCCAATGTGCGCAACGCATCGAATGCGCTGGGCATCCGCGAACGGGTTGACGCTCTCGCGTCCACCTCAGCGATCTCCCCGATCTCTGCCAGCTCGCTGACCTCGCCTGGCACCTGTCCATACACTTCGGTGGCCACCTCCCGCAGCGCATCCAGCACGATCGCCGCCGCCGGCGACGGCAGTTGCGCGGAACGCGTGACGATGCCGAACGTGTCCATCGAGCATGACAGCGACAGCGGCAGCGTTTTCATCGCGCCGTATTCCTCGTATTGGTGCGCAATGTCGATCGGCAGCACCGCGATCATGTCGCTCTTTTCGAGCAACGACGCGATGACCGGCAAATTCCCGGTATTGACGACATCCAGCGGCGGCTCGAGGCCGAGCGACGCGAACAACATATCGATACGGTGTCGCAGCACGCTGCCGGACGGATGCAGAATCCACGCGGCGTCGCTCAACTCGGCCAACGACAGGCCCGGACGCGCGAGCAACGGATGACCGGGGCGTACCACCAGACACAGCGGCTCATTACCGAGCGTTTCATATTTCAAACCCGGACGCGCCGGCGACTGCCCTTCGAGCACCCGGCCGATCATGATGTCGAGATCGCCCTGCTGCAACATCGGCAGCAACAGGTTCGACGTTTCGACTTGAATCAGGATTTGCAACCGAGGGTAATCCCGCTTGATCCGTGCAACCGCCTTCGCAACGATCGTCAAGCCGGCGACCGCGATCGTGCCGATCCGCACTTCGCCGGACAATCCAGCGCGCAGCGCAGAGATCTCGTCATACGCATGCGATAAGTCCGCCAGCACCATGCGCGCGTGCCGGATCATCACTTCACCATAAACCGTCGGTCGCATGCCTTGCGGCGTGCGGTCGAACAGGCTCACGCCGAGCATGTCTTCCAGGTCTTTCAACAGCTTCGACGCCGCCGGCTGCGCCATGCCCAATACGTCGGCCGCGCGCCTGACATTGCCCTCTTCATCCATGGTCGCCAGCAACAACAATTGGCGTGTTTTCAGGCGTGCGCGGATAAACCAGTTCGAGTGCGTGCCACGTGTCATTGTCCCCTCCGTACGGCTGCTTTGGCCGCAAATCATTCGTTATCTAGAAATTACGGGTAATCCCGAATACCCCATAAAAACAGACACTTTCTTCTAAAAAATCGTCAAAACGTCAGGCATACGAATGGTTGCTATCCTATAACGAAAAATAGATCGCTGACGCAAAATTTGATATTGGAAAGTTATGTCTCGCCAGACTAAGATGGCTGCAGCTTAAGCAGGGCGAACACGTGTTTGAAGCCGCTGGAAGGGGGATACGCAGCGCTGATGCTGCGTCACCGTATATACCCTAGCTGGCGCCGTGTCATGAATTCGGGCAATGCTTCGGCTGGCGTGTCGATCGACGCGCTGAAAGACCGGTAACACTAAAAAAAGCATCATCAAGGAGACGACGGCGATGAGAGGAATTTTCAAGAAACTGACGATGGTAAGCATGCTCGGATTGGCCCTGACGGCGTCCGTAGCACCGCTCTCGGCACAAGCCGACGAGCCGCTGAAAATCGGCTTTTTGGTCAAAATGCCGGAGCAGGCTTGGTTCATCAACGAACAGAAAGCCGCGGCCGCATTGGGTCAGCAAGATCACTTTTCGGTGATCGAAATCGGCGTGCCCGATGGCGAAAAAGTGCTGTCGGCGATCGATAACCTGGGCGCGCAAGGCGCAAAAGGGTTCGTGATCTGCGCGCCGGACGTCCGTCTCGGACCGGCGATCAAGGCCCGCGCGAAACGCTACAACATGAAATTCGTGTCGGTGGACGATCAATTGGTCGACTCTTCCGGCAAGCCGCTGGCCGATGTCCCGCATCTGGGCATGTCGGCATTCAAGATCGGCAATCAGGTGGGCGATGCGATTTCGACCGAAATGAAGCATCGCGGCTGGAAGCCGGAAGAAACCGGTGCGCTGCAGATCACCGACTATGAATTGCCGACTGCGAAGCTGCGCACCGACGGCGCGACGCAAACGTTGCTGGCAGGCGGCTTCAAGAAGGAAAACATCTTCAATGCGCCGCAGAAAACCACCGACGATGAAGGCGGCTTCAATGCGGCGTCGCCGGTGCTGTCCAAGCATTCGGACATCAAGCACTGGGTGATCTACGCGATCAATGAAGAAACCGTGTTGGGTGCCGTACGCGCAACGGAACAGTTGCACATTGCGCCGACCGACGTGATCGGTGTGGGCATCAATGGCGCAGGCGAGGCGTTTGCCGAGTTCCAGAAGAAGTCGGCGACCGGCTTCTACGGCACGATCGCGGTGAGTTCGACGCTGCATGGCCGTGCCAGCACGCAGAACCTGTATGACTGGATCACGAAGAACAAGGTGCCGCCCGCGAACACGGAAACCACCGGCAAGCTGATGACGCGTGACAACTGGCTCGACGTGCGCAAGGAACTCGGAATTTAATCTTGTGCCATCCCGCCGCGAGGCGGGTTGTCCGAACGAGCCGAAGGAGGTCTGATGGCTGAGCAAAACGATTATTACCTCGCACTGGAGAACGTGTCCGTGCGTTTCCCCGGCGTACTGGCCCTCGATTCGGTGTCTTTCGGCGTCAAACGCGGTGAAGTCCTCGGGCTGATGGGCGAAAACGGCGCCGGTAAATCGACGCTGCTGAAAGTGTTGTCCGGCGTCAATCAACCGCATACCGGTACGGTGGTGCTGGAAGGCACCCCCCGTGCTTTTACGAGCACACGTTCGGCCATCGAAGCCGGTATTGCGATCATTTATCAAGAACTGCATCTGGTGCCCGAGCTGACGGTGGCCGAGAACCTGATGCTGGGTCAACTGCCGAACCGCCTGGGCGTGGTCGATCGCCGTCAATTGCTGTCGAAAGCATTGCGCGAGATCGAACGCCTCGGCGAGCGGCTCGATCCGGATATGGCAGTCAAGCATCTGTCGATCGGTCAGCGTCAGATGATCGAGATCGGCAAGGCGCTGATGCGCGATGCCCGTGTGATCGCCTTCGACGAACCAACCAGTTCGCTGTCGGCACGCGAATCGGATCGCTTGTTCGAGATTATCCGTTCGCTGCAGGCCGAAGGCCGCTCGATCATCTATGTGACGCATCGGATGGACGAGGTCTATACGCTGTGCGATCGCGTGACGGTGTTTCGCGACGGCCGCCATGTGGAGACCTTTGGGTCGGTGGCAACGCTGGAACGCGACCGTCTGATCAGTGCGATGGTCGGCCGCTCGATCGAGGATGTGTACGGCTATCGCGGCCGCAGCCATGGCGAAGTGAAGCTGTCTGTCGATGGCGTGATGGGCCCCGGCCTGTCCGCGCCGGCGAGCTTTAAAGCGCATGCCGGCGAAATCGTCGGTTTCTTCGGGCTGGTGGGCGCAGGTCGTTCGGAACTGATGAAACTGATCTATGGCGCGGTGCCGAAGACCGCCGGCCAGATCGAGCTCAAAGGCGCGCAGATGCGCTTCAAGACACCGCGCGATGCGGTGCGTGCCGGGATCGCGCTCTGCCCGGAAGACCGGAAGCAGGAAGGCATCGTCGCGATCGCTTCGGTTTCCGACAATATGAATATCAGCTGCCGGCGGCGTTTCAGTTGGGGCGGTTTTTTGCTGAATGCGAAGCGTGAAGACGAGGTCACCAACGAGTTCATCGGCAAGCTCGCGATCAAGACGCGAACCGGTGCAACGGCCATTGGCACCCTGTCCGGCGGCAATCAACAAAAGGTGATCCTGAGCCGATGGCTGGCCGAGGACATCGACGTGTTTCTGATGGACGAACCTACACGCGGCATCGATGTAGGCGCACGCAGTGAGATCTATTCGCTGCTTTACGGCCTGGCCGAAGCGGGACGCACCGTGATTGTGGTGTCCAGCGACCTGGCCGAGGTGATCGGCGTTGCAGACCGGATCCTGGTGATGAAGCAAGGCCAGATCGTGGGGGATCTGCCGAAGACCCAAGCCACCCCCGATCAGTTGATCCGACTGGCGCTGCCGCAATAGATCCCCCCTTTACGAAGAGAACTTTCATCATGCACTCAAGCCAACCCTCCGCGCCGGCGCCCGCTCCGGCCGATAATCCGAAAGCCAGCGTGACCGCGCGCGAGCGCGTCGCGCGCACCTGGGATCTGATCAACAAGTCCGGGATCGTCGTCGTCTTTTTGATTCTGTTCATCTCGCTCAGTGCGGCAGTCCCCGACTTCTTCACCGTTCGCAATATTCAAGGGCTTCTGCTGTCGGTGACGCTGATCGGCTCGATCGCGGTGACGATGATGTTCGTGCTGGCGCTCGGCGAAGTCGATCTATCAGTGGCGTCGATCGTCGCGTTTTCCGGGGTGGTGACATCGGTATTGATCACCGCGACCCACAGTGTGATGTTCGGCGTCGCGGTCGGCGTGCTCGCCGGTGGTGCGGTGGGTCTGGTGAACGGCTTCCTGGTCGCCCGCTTCAAGATCAACTCGCTGATTGTGACGTTGGCGATGATGGAAGTGGTGCGCGGTCTGGCCTACATCACGTCGAACGGCGATGCAGTGATGATCTCCGAAGAGAGCTTCTTCGACCTGGGGGCCGGCCAATTCCTGCACATCAGCTTCCCGGTGTGGAGCAATATCATCGGCTTTATCGTCTTCGGCTTCCTGTTGAAGAAGACCGTGTTCGGCAAGAATGTGCTGGCGGTCGGCGGGAACGCGGAAGCGGCACGTCTCGCCGGTTTGTCGGTGATCCGCATCAAGATCACGGTGTTCGTGCTGCAAGGGCTGGTCGCAGGCTTTGCCGGTGTGATGCTGGCATCGCGGATGAGCCTGGGCGACCCGAAGACGTCGGTGGGCCTGGAGCTCGGCGTGATTTCTGCCTGCGTGCTGGGCGGCGTGTCGCTGACCGGCGGCGTGGCGACGATCTCCGGTGTGCTGGTCGGCGTGCTGATCATGGGCTCGGTACAGGATGCGATGAGCCTGATGAATGTGCCGACGTTCTATCAATACCTGATCCGCGGCGGCATCTTATTGCTGGCCGTGCTGTTCGACCAGTTCCGCCGCAGCAAGCGCGCGGTCTAACCTTGGACCGGTGGCGCGCGACGCGCCACCAGGTCGATTTCGACCAATGCATCGCGGGCCAGACCGGTCACGCCGATGCAGGTCCGTGCCGGCAACCGGTCGACCGGAAAGTAACTGCGATAGGTCTCGTTCATTGACGCATAGTCGCGCTGAAAATCCGTCAGATACGCCCTCACCTGCACGACGTCGGCCAAGCTATAACCGGCCCCCTCCAGCACCAGGATCAAATTGTCCATCACCCGACGCGTTTGCGCGACGATGCCCTGCGGCAAGGGCGCGGCGTCGTCTTCGGCGAAGGTCGGCATCTGGCCAGTGACGAACAGCCAGCCGTCGGCTTCAACAGCGTGCGAGAAAGGCGCGACCGGCGTGGGTGCGGCGTCGATCATCAAAAAGCGATGTGCGGTCATGGGAATGGACGGTAGTGGGAATCGAGTGGTTGTCAGGGGGGGCGAGTAAAGCGTCAGAGGATTCTAGCTGCGTTACGATGCCGGCGACGCGCGCGATGGCGCAGGCAGCCGCTCGAACAACGCCGGTAATGGCAATGCCCTCATGAACAGTCGCGACAGACTTCCGCTGGCAAATGCCGAAACGGCTCCGGGCGCGATCCACGCGAAATCGTCCATCTCCGGAATCGGTTTGCCGTGGCGACGGCTTGGGAACATCGACGTGCAAACACATGCGTTGACATCCACGTCTGCTGTGCTGACCCGCACGCCAAACAGGTAGAGCGATTTATCGCGTCGGTAATCGAACGCCCCTAGATCCACCAGGCGATCGGGCGGCAATACGATGCCGGTCTCTTCGTGCAATTCACGCAAGGCCGTATTGCGCGCCGTTTCGCCCGGATCGCCCATCCCTTTCGGTATGTCCCAATGATGGGTTTCGGTCGCATGACATAGCAGTACCTCTCCGCGCTCATTGAGCATCACCACACCTGACGACATCGTTTTTGGCATTGGGCCTACGCCTCGCTTGATGGGGGTAGCGATTCATTATCGCGTAGATCGGACGGGCGACGTAGACAAGGCGGGATGAGCGGCGGCAGCGGGAAGCGATAGCGACACGTGGCGGCGACGGTCAGCGGTCAGCGGTCAGCGGCCGGCAACCGGCATGGAGCGGATGGAACCCTGCTCTCCGGCCAAGCCGAGAAGTTATGATATATTATTACACTCTCTGCGTCTGACCCTTGACGGGTGTCGGCGGTCATTTCGAAGGATTATTCATGTCGGTCTTGTTCCGTTCGCCGCGCGCGCGCGCTTCGCTGAATGCCCTGCCCCGCTGGGTTTTTGCGATCGGTAGCTGCGCCGCGTTTTTGTCCGCATCGCTGATCGCAACGACGCCGGCGCACGCCGCCACATCGACCGGAACCGCTCCCGTCTCCCAAGCCGTCGCGGCAGAGAATTTCTACGGCAGTCTGATCCAGCAACTGGGCGGAACGTCCGTCAATGTCGACAGCATCATGTCGAATCCCGAGCAGGATCCGCATACGTTCGAAGCGAGCCCGAAGGTCGCGCGGGCGCTGGCGAATGCCGATCTGGTGGTCTACAACGGCGCGGACTACGATCCCTGGATCGGTGCGCTGCTATCGGCGTCGCCGCATCCGGGACGCACCGAGATCGCCGCTGCAACATTGCTCGGCAAACATCCTGGCGCCAACCCGCACCTCTGGTACGACCCGGCGACGATGCCGACTGTCGCGAAGGCGGTGAACGCCTATCTCGTGAAGCGCAATCCATCGCAACAAGCGCTGTATCAGCAGCGTTTGGCGCAATTTTTAGCGTCGCTGCAGCCAATCGATGCGAAAATCGCAGCGATGCGCAGCAAGTACCAGGGCACCCCCGTCAGCGCGACGGAGCCGGTGTTCGGATATACGGCCACAGCGGTCGGCCTCAGCATGCAGAACGAGCGTTTCCAGATGGCCGTGATGAACGGTGCAGAGCCGAGTGCAACCGATGTCGCGGCATTTGAGAACGGCCTGAAAACAAAAGCGATCAAGGTCCTCATTTACAACTCGCAGACCTCGGACCAGTTGAGCCGGCGTTTACTGTCGATCGCCAAGGCCGCTGGCGTGCCGGTCGTACCGGTCACTGAAACGGAACCCGCGGGGAAGACATATTCGCAGTGGATGCTCGATCAGCTGACGTTGCTGGATCAGGCGCTCGCGCATGGGGTGCATTAAGGGGCCGCGCCGACAGGGGCTGCGCGCCCATGACAAGGCGACCACGTGCACAGACGGCCATCGCGTTTGCCACCCTTTCTTTTCCTCTCAACTTTTTAAGATGCCGGACACTCTCCCCGCTTCGGACGCGACGGCTTACCCTGCGCGTGTCGCGTCCAACGCCACGCCGTTGACGTCGCCGACGTCGCTCTCGCCGCCTCACGCGCCGACCGACGCAAGCGAGATTTGCCCTGCCTTTGCCCTCTTCGCTGGTG
>CAWUJR010000027.1:0-18113 GCA_963922375.1 uncultured Robbsia sp. | reverse complement strand
GCCGGATGCGCAGTGGTCGCCCGCCTGGCGGCGCGCGGCTGGCAAGTGACATTGATCGATCAGAGCGAGGCCGCCGCCAGTGCCGCGTCCGGTAATCCGGCCGGCGTGTTTCACCCGATGATCACGCGGGACGAGGGCTTGGCCGCCCGCCTCAGCCGGGCGGGGTTTCTCTATGCGCTCGCGCACTGGCGTGCGTTGGAAACTGCCGGATGTCCGCTTCGTTGGTCGGCGATCGGGCTGCTTCAGAAATTCGACGCTGCAGGCGAATCAGAGGATGGCGAGGGTGACGCAACCGCTACAGAGAACGACATCGTGGAATGTACCACCGCCGCCCCCGGTCTACCCGCAGCTATTGCCCGACGCCTGCAAGCGGAAGAGGTCGACCGCCATGCCGGGGTATCGGTCGGCAACGACAGTTGGTTATTCGCTGAAGGCGGCTGGATCGACCCGGTGTCGCTTTGCAACGCTCAGCTCCGTGCGGCCGGCCCGCCATTACGTCGCTGTTTCGGTCAGCGGGTCGAGCGTCTCGCGCGCGAGGGCGCGAATTGGCGCGTATTGGACGCGGCCGGGCATTGTATCGGCAGCGCACCCGTCGTCGTGTTGGCCAATGCGCACGATGCAGCCAGATTGGCCCATTTAGCCCATGCGCCCACCGAAAGCATCCGCGGACAACTGACGATCCTGCCGCCGGCGCTGTTTCCTTCATTGAAAGCGCCGGTGATCGGTGGTGGATATTTGACGCCAACGCCATCGGGCGCGCTGACAGGCGCGAGTTATGGAATCGGCGACACCCGCACGGAACTCGATGCGACCGAGCATGCCGACAATCTACAGCGGCTCGCTTCCTTATTAGAGGGGGACGCGCGAGGGCGCAGGCCGGGGCCGGATTCTGGAACGGGACCTCGTCCCGCCATCCCGTTCGGCCTGGATCCGACCCAGCTAACCGGCCGCGTGGCGTTTCGCTGCGTGACCCGTGACCGCATGCCGATGATCGGTCAACTAGCCGATGAATCCATTGCCCGTCAGCGGGCGAGCAGTCTCACTGGCGCACAACCGCTGGACGTACCGCGTGCCGACGGCCTCTATGGTGCGTTCGGCTATGGCTCACGCGGCCTGATCTGGTCGGCGATCGGCGCGGAGCTGCTCGCCAGTCTGATAACAGGCGAGCCGCTCCCGCTCGAAACCGATCTGATCGATGCAGTCGATCCTGCCCGGTTTCTTTTACGCGATCTGCGCCGCGGCAAAGTACGCTGAACCCGGTCCGTCCGACATTTCGCGTCGCCTGAGGCGATCTTGCCCGCTATCATTCGCCTTCCGCTCCTGTGGATAACTTTGTTCATAAGGTAGCGGGCAACGGTTGACGGATTCTGCATAACCGGTTCACCCCTTCCCCCGGTGTCGAAGTTTGCGCGAGTTAACCGCCGTTAACTGCGTTTTCATTCAAACCTTATCAATTTCCCAAGCAATTGATCCATAAGGGAAAAGCGACGTTATCCACAGAAAAAGCCGCCCTTTGTTAACTACTATTATGTTTACATACGGTAAACCTGAGTTAACCGATCAAAGGCGTTTCCGCTTCTGTTGAAAACGTTGATAAGCGTTCCGCAATCCCCTAAACCTGCACAGTTTGGTGACATCGCGATGACGATTTTCTCGGTGCGATGAATCGCTCCGTCACACCGATCACGATCCCGAAATAGTCGATCAGCAGCACCCTTCCGACGATCGGAATCGTCGATATCAGCAAAATGATCTGCTTGTCGCACCGACGACACCCTAAAAGTCCGGCCTCTGTGGACAAAGGCCCGTTTTCACCCGAAATTCGTGTGGACGGATTCTGGAAAACCTCGCAACGATGTGTTTTCCAAAAAAGTTTCGTCGACTCATCCACTTCCACTACCGCGTTTTTCCCGGGGTATACACAGCCATCAACACGTTGTTAACAGAGAAGTTAACCGGGTTATCCACAGAAACGGTAGGCTCTTGTTAACTATTACTATGTATACAAACGGTAAACCGAAGTAAACGAAGAAGCCTTGAAGCAAAATCCTTCTCGGAAACCTCGGCGGATCGTCGTTCTGTCTATGGCAGAATAGAATAAGTCCAGGAAGAACAAGGGCTTAAACGTGATGGAAACGGCAAATACGAGAAAAAAAGCCGTGGAATAACCGTGGGAATAAACGGGGATAACATCGGACAACCTCAGGCAGATACGTGCGTTGCCGAGGAATCGAAGCCGATCACCCCGACAAAAGGAGACAACTTTTGCCGATGCAGTCTGCATTTTCGTTCTTGCCGGATTGGCCGTTGACACCCGATGCGGTGCTCTGGACCGGTCTGGCGCTCGTTGTAGCGGGTTTGTCAGGAGAATGGTGCTGGCGGGTATGGCGACTACCCCGCGTCAGCGGCTATGGCGTCATAGGGCTAGTGGCGGGTGCGATGGGCTTGCACGTGCTGCCACCCGGCCTAGTTGTCGATGCCAGGCTGTTGATCGATGTCGCGCTCGGTCTGTTGCTATTCGAGCTCGGCAGTCGATTTTCACTGCGGTGGGTCCGCAACAACCCGTGGATCGTGGCTGCCAGCCTTGCGGAGTCCCTGCTGGCGTTTACAGCCGTTCTGGGGGCCTTGCGGCTGTTCGGGCTACCCTGGCTGACCTCACTGGTCGTCGCAGGCGTGACGATGGCCACATCGCCTGCGATGGTCATTCAGCTCCGCAATGAACTGAAAAGCGAGGGGCAGGTGACCGAGCGGCTGATGACGCTCAGTGCGCTGAACAGTATTTACGCGGTGGTCGTCGTCAAACTGCTGTCCGGATGGTCGCATCAGGCGGTCTATGGGAATGTGCTGGCGACCGTCCTTCAGCCTTTCTACCTGATTGGGGGATCGGTGTTGCTCGCGCTGGTGCTGGCGCGAAGCTGTCACTTCGTCTATCGGCGTCTGCCAAGCGGTAGCGAACACTCGTTCGCTATTTTGTTCGGCTTGGTGCTGCTGGCGATTGCCGCCGCGCATTTGCTTAAATTATCGATCGTGCTCGCGCTGCTGATCGCCGGCGGCGTGATCAAGAACGCGTCCGAGCGGCCCGCGTTATGGTCGCCGCAATTCGGATCCGCCGGCTGGCTCCTGACGGTGATGCTGTTCGTTCTGACGACGCTGTCGTTCGGTTGGAGCGATCTGCTGATGGGCGGCGGTCTCGCGCTGGTGGTGGTGGTGGTCCGGACAGTGGCCAAAACGCTTGGCGTGGTCACCTTCGCGCGCCCGTCCGGATTGGATTGGCGAAAGGGCGTGGCGCTCGGATTGTCTCTGTCGCCGATGTCCGCGCTGGCCTTCGTACTCGTCGACGATACCTATACGCTCTATCCGACATTCGATCCGCATCTGCGTGCGATCGTATTAAGCGCGATCGTTGTGTTGCAAATCCTGTCGCCGATCGTCGTCTATCGCGCATTGGCCAGCGTCAACGAAACGAACGGTATCGAAGATCGGCCGCTGCGTCGGCACCTCTCGGGAAAAGATCATGGCGCTTGAGCCCTTTGCATTGTCTGATCCCTACAGCATGGGGGTCGAGTTGGAAATTCAAATCGTCAATACGCATGACTACGATTTGACGAAGGCGGCGTCCGATCTGATGCCGTTGGTCAAGGATATTGCGGTGCCTGGCCAGATCACCCCGGAAATCACCGAAAGCATGATCGAGTTGTCGACGGGTATCTGCATGACGCACGACGATGTACTTGGCCAACTGCGCGCCGCGCGCGATGTGCTCGTCAGTGCTGCCGACCGACTGAATGTCGGCCTGTGCGGCGGCGGAACGCATCCGTTTCAGCGATGGCACGATCGCCAGATCTACGATAGCCCCCGATTTCAATATATTTCGGAACTGTATGGCTATCTTGCCAAACAATTCACCGTATTCGGACAGCATGTCCATATCGGCTGTCCCGATGCAGATCAGGCGTTGTATCTGCTGCATGGACTGTCGGCTTACATTCCGCACTGCATCGCGCTGTCTGCATCTTCTCCGTTTGTCCAAGGCGTGGATACCGGATTCCATTCTGCTCGCCTCAATTCTGTTTTTGCCTTTCCGTTGAGTGGCCGCGCGCCGTTCGTACTCGAATGGCATGCGTTCGAAGCGTATTTCGAGAAGATGCGCAGCACCGGCGTCGTGCAAAGCATGAAGGATTTCTATTGGGATATCCGTCCGAAGCCGGGCTTTGGCACGATCGAGGTGCGGGTGATGGACACCCCGTTTTCGATCGATCGTGCTGCCGCCATCGCTTGCTATATTCAAGCGCTCGCAAGGTGGCTGCTGACCGAACGGCCATTCGTTCCGGTCGAAGACGATTACCTGGTCTATACATTCAATCGGTTCCAGGCTTGCCGGTTCGGACTCGACGGTACGATCGTCGATCCGCGAACGAATCGGCGCGAGACGATCGGCGACGCGATCCTGCATACGCTCGAAGTGCTGGCGCCCCATGCACGGGCGCTCGAATCGGACGCAGCAATGGATTTGATTCGCAGTGCCGCACGCGACAGAGCGAACGACGCATCCCGTCTGAGGCAGACCTATGCCGACGACGGTTCGCTCAACGAGGCAGTCCGTCAGCAATGCGACATCTGGCGGACATGAGTCCCGCCTGCCCCTGCGCGGCCGGTCCGGCTGAGCGACTTAAGGCCGATTGATCTGCCGTCGCCGTCGCTCAGCGCAAGGCAGACAGCCTTGATGGAGGTGAAGGGGCAAAAGGCGGCGCGCCGCGACGCACTGTCGCGGTGCCGAGCGCACTGCTGCGCGTAATACTGCGTAAAAAGATACCTTTCATTGCGCTGCGCCCGGTCGTGATTCGGATTGTGCAACGCCGCGTTCCAGTTGCTGACCTGAATCTTTTTCAATAGTCGCTTAAAATGGCGCCCATTGTGGTCGCGATCGATCATTGCGACTATTCGATCCCGGGTATCGTGCGAACCGCGCGAGCGCTGCGATAGATCCTCATTGGCGCCGACCATGCGGACCGCTAACGAATCGCATCGGTCGGGGTGATGCGTTTATTTTGAGATACTCTGCGGGAATGCGCTTGGCTCATGCAGCTCTTAGCGTGGGGTGTGCGCGCTGCGAAGGATCGCGTCATCCGGTAACAGCGCCTGCAAGCGCGAATCACGGCAGCCGGGGCGACCCACGTCGGCTGCGTGGCATGGGTTTGTAAGCTGTGTTGCAGTTCAGTTGTAAGCATCGTTCATCCGCTGAGCGCGTATGTCAAATACGGCGACGGAACATAGGACGAATGGTGTAGCGCGGTAGACGGTCGACGAGATTGCATGTTTGTAATGAAGTATTTTAATAAAACGGATTGCTCAGGGAAGTCTTTTCTGAGTAAATAAGAAAAATAACGTTTTAGCCCTGCTAAACAGTAACGTTAAGAGTGAAATTGATGAGCGAAGCGGTGTACGGCGAAGAGGTAATGGGGCGCATCACGCATGGCATGTTGCGTCTGAGCACGGCGATGCGCAGCCAGGCGTGGGGCTGGGCCGAAGGCGCTGGTCTGACGCCGACCCAAGGCGAAATCCTGGTGTTGTTGATGCAACGCAAAACCGCGCTGCGCCTGGGCGAAATCGCCCGTCAGACGGCGTTGACGGCGGCCACCACCAGCGATGCGGTGAGCACGCTTGAGTCCAAAGGACTGGTCGAGAAGCGCCGCGCGGTGGATGACGGCCGGGCTTTGGCGGTCAAGTTGACGGCCAAGGGTCGTACCGCTGCAAAGCGTGCCGCATTGTGGCCGAACTTTCTGCAGTCCGCCGCCGCGTCGTTGCCGGTCGAAGAGCAAGGCACGCTGTATCGCGCTTTGTTGAAGATGATTCGCGAGCTCGAAGTCAAAGCGCACATTCCTGCGCACCGCATGTGCCTGAGTTGCGAGCATTTCGAGCCGCTGGCCGAAGCCAACAAGGATGGCAAGCCGGCACGCAAGACCACGAAGAAAGCGCGTGCGGTCAATGCGTTACATCATTGCAATGCGCTGCATATCGACTATCCGGACACCGGCGTTCGTCTGGATTGCGCCGCCTGGGAGTTGGGTAGCGAAGCGAAGCAAAAGAAAAACTGGAAAATATTCGTCCAGCCCGTCTGATTTACCACTGCGCAAGCGGCAGATTCGCGGCACCGTCTCGCGATCCGCATGCGTAGATGCGGGCGTCGGGGCGTGATGACTTGGCCATGCAACATGGCATTGCGCCGTCGAACATGATTCGGTATGCGACATTTTGCCGCTTTTTGGGCGACGTCGACCTATTGTGCCGTTCACGGCAATGCCGTCTTGCGTCGTGCCGGTGCCCTGCCGGGCACGAAAACACCTGTTCGGCCGGCATGCTATGCTGGATCGATACAGTGCGGGGCCATTCGACCTCGCCTTAGGGCGGTAGCAGGCGCGGTGTCGTTCCGATCGCGGCATTGGCCATCATCCGCCCTCGACACCCGATCACTGCGGACATCCTTCCTCGCTATGAGCACACTCTTTTCCTCCTATTCGCTGCGCGGTTTGACGCTGTCGAACCGCATTGTCGTCTCCCCGATGTGCCAATACTCCGCCGACCAGGGTCGTCCGACCGACTGGCATCGAATGCATTTGGGTCAACTGGCATTTTCCGGTGCGGGCCTGCTATTCACGGAGGCGGTGGCAATCGAGCCCGTTGGGCGAATCACGGACCGAGACCTCGGATTGTGGGACGACGAAACCGAGGCCGCGTTTGCGGCCTTGCTCGCCAGCATCCGCGAACACTCGTCGATGCCGATCGGCATGCAAATTGGTCATGCTGGGCGCAAAGCGTCGGTGAAGGTGCCATGGGAAGGCGGTACGCAGGTCAGTGTCAGCGAGGGCGGCTGGCAAACGGTTGCCCCTTCGGCAGTGGCGCACGGACGTGAAGAGGCACCGCCGCTGGCGCTCGACGCCGCCGGCCTCGAGCGTATCCGTCAAGGATTTGTCTCGACCGCAAAACGTGCCGTTCGTCTGGGTATTCAGGCCATCGAGCTGCATGTGGCGCACGGTTATCTTTTGCACCAATTTCTATCGCCAGTGTCGAATCATCGCGAAGACGAATACGGCGGTTCGCTCGAAAACCGGATGCGCTTCCCGCTCGAAATATTCGAGGCGGTTCGTGCGGTCGTGCCGGACACGATTCCCGTAGGGGTACGCGTATCGGCCAGCGACTGGGTCGAAAATGGCTGGGACATCGAGCAGACCGTTGTCTTCGCGAAAGCATTGCAGGCGCGCGGGTGCGACTGGCTGGACACATCGTCCGGCGGCGCATCGCCCGAACAGAAGATCCCCGTGGGCCCGGGCTATCAGGTTGCGTTCGCCGAGCGGGTGCGCCGCGAAACGGGTATCCCGACGATTGCCGTCGGCATGATCACCGATCCGATTCAGGCGGAAACGATTTTGGCGACCGGTCAGGCCGATATGGTCGCGCTGGCACGGGCGATGTTGTACGACCCGCGCTGGCCGTGGCATGCCGCAGCAACATTGGGTGGACAAGTTGCAGCGCCACCGCAATACTGGCGTTCGCAGCCGCATGGGCTGAAAGCGCTGTTCGGGGACCCGAAGGCTCCACGAAAGCAATAAAAAAGACTCCGCATCGATATCCATCAGATGACATCACGCAGAATAGCCGTTCATCAATCCGGGATCCATGGTCGCGGCGTGTTCGCCGCGCTGCCGCTCGCAGAAGGTGAGCGCGTCTTCGAATACAAAGGCGAGCGGATCTCGTGGAAGGAGGCGTTGCGCCGACACCCGCACGATCCCGACCAGCCGAATCACACGTTCTACTTCGCACTGGAGGACGGTCGGGTCATCGATGGATTGCACGGCGGTAATAGTTCGCGCTGGATCAATCATTCGTGCGCACCGAACTGTGAAGCGGAAGAGATCGACGGCCGCGTCTTCATCTATGCGGCGCGCGACATCGCCGCTGGCGAAGAGCTGTATTACGACTATGGGCTCGTGCTCGACGGCAAGCACACCAAAAAGGTGAAAGCCGACTATCTGTGTCTGTGTGGCGCAGCCGATTGTCGAGGGACGATGCTTGCGCCGAAGACGCCGGCGAAGAAACCGCCAAAGCGGGTATCGAAGCAAGACGAAGAGACGGCGGCCGAGCCGGTCAAAAAAGGAAAAAAGGCGAAGAAGTAGCGCTTCGGCGCGGCAGCGTCGCGCGCCGGGTCAGCAGGCCCTCAGGCCCGGTTTCCCGATCGAACGCCGGTCTGTCTTTCAGCCTGCATCAGGTGCTCGAGGGCGAGGTCGTTGTGGCGGTCACGGCGGGAGAGGCGATCAGGGGCAGGCGCACAATGAAGCGCGAGCCGCCGCCTGGCGCATCCTCGTAGCGTACGGATCCCCCGTGAAGCTTGATGATATCCCTGACGATCGCTAGGCCGAGACCCGCGCCCCCTT
Organism: uncultured Robbsia sp.; assembly: GCA_963922375.1. Lineage (GTDB taxonomy): Bacteria > Pseudomonadota > Gammaproteobacteria > Burkholderiales > Burkholderiaceae > Robbsia. Next base: position 9,684 of record CAWUJR010000027.1, on the reverse strand, counting down.
CAGATGCGGAATTCGCATCGCCACGGAAGAAACGTTCGAACAGCTCGGCTTGCGCTCGCAGATTGACGCCCGGCCCGTTGTCTTCCACGACCACTTCGACGAAATTGCGCGCCTCGGCTATGACAGGGCCGACACGGACAGTGACTCTGCCGTCGTCCGGGCGCGAAGGCGGCACGTATTTCAGCGCGTTATCGATCAGATTCGCGAGCACTTCCCGTAACAAGATCGGATTGCCTCGTACTTCCAACGGCGGCAATGGTGCGACTTCATCGACGTCGTTGTCTGACGGAAGGATTGCGGCATCGGGCCAGGTCTGGAAACCCAGGTCGATGCGTCTCGCCAGCGATCGCGGTACCCACTCTGCGCCGGTTTCGAAAGCGAGCGTACTGATGTTGACGGTAACGAATCGCGCCACCTGTTCGGCCGGATCGGCGCGTGCCAGCGATAGTAACTGGTTCGACAAGCGCACTGCGCGGTCGGCCGACGCGCGTAGCTCCTGCACCGCATTAGCGACCCGCTGCGGGTCTTTGGCGGTGGCCGCCTGGTCTGCGTGCAACTTGACCGCTGTCAGCGGCGTGCGCAACTGATGCGCGGCATCGGCGATGAATTTACGCTGCGCATCCAGCGCGAGGCCCAGGCGCTGTAGTAACGCGTTCATTGCACTGGTGAGGGGGCGAATCTCGGTAGGGACGAACGTCTCGTCCACGGGTTCCAGCGACGTATGCGTTTGCCGGTTCAGCGTATCGGCCAGCAACGTCAACGGAATCAATTGCTGATTCACGACACGCCAGACAATCAACCAGCCGGCCAATAAAAGCATCAGCAGCGGCGTCATGATCGCCAGCAGAAACTCCGCCGCCAATCGCAAGCGGCGTCCGACGAATTGCCCGACCTCGACGACGGCATCGTGTCCGTCGTCACGCTGCACCCGCACTTGAGCGATGCGCACATCGGTATTGTTGAAGCGCGCATTGAAGACGACCGCCTGATTGATATGCACGACACCGCTTCCTGATGCCGGCAACAACGGCTCGCCCGCGAGGGGCTGCCCGTCATGCGTGATGCGATAGACCAACTGATCGACAGGATCCGAGAACATCGCTTTCGCCAGCGGCGGGACCGATCGTCCTGCCGCGTCCCCGGAAATTCGAATTTGCTGCGCGACGGCATTCGCCAAATCGACGAGCGAGCGGTCGACCACATGTGCGGTGTATTGCCATGCCAGCCAATAGGCGAAGGTACCGCTCGCGAGGGCCAGAATCGACAGCGGCGCGGCCAGACGCCGGAGCATCGTCTGGCGCAGGCTGGGAAGGGCGCGAGCGATGGGGGGCGGCGGGGGCGGCGCGTGCGGCACGGTCAAAAGCGAGACTCCGGGATCAGGCGCGGATTTCCTGCAGCAGATAGCCAAAGCCGCGGACCGTGACGATTTCGACGCGGCAATTTTCGAGCTTACGGCGCACGCGATGTACGTAGACCTCAATAGCCGTATCGCCCAGGTCGCCGCCGAAATGCGTCAGATGATCCTGCAGCTGCGCCTTACTGACCACGCGGCCATGGCGCAACAACAATAATTCCAACACCGCAAACTCGCGTGGCGACAGCTCGACCGGCTTCTCGTCGTTGAAGATGCGTCGGTCTACGCCAGACAGGCGCAGACCGCCCAACGACACTTCCGGGCGCGGCGTGTCCTGGTGCGGGCCGCTGCGACGCGCGACAGCCCGGATGCGCGCTTCTAGTTCGGCCAGCTCGAACGGTTTGACGATGTAGTCGTCTGCGCCGCTGGTCAGCCCTTGCACCCGATCATGCAATTCATCGCGCGCAGTCAGGATGATGACCGGTGTATGACGATTGGTTTGTCGGAAGCGCGTCAGTAACGTCATACCGTCGATACCCGGCAGTCCCAGGTCGAGCACGATCAGATCGTGGCGATTCTGGGTCAGTGCATGTTCGGCGAAGATGCCGTCGTGCACCATATCCACCACGAAGCCTGCTTGTTCAAGACTGCTTTGAATACCGCGTGCGATCGGGCGGTCGTCTTCCACTAGGAGGAGTCGCATCGTTTATGCTCTTATACAATGATGGTGAGTGCAGTCGCGGTGCCGACCTGAACGGAGGGCCACCGCGTGCACAGTAAAGCGGGTACAACCGACCCGAACGAAAAATTAAAGGGATGACAATGCCCGACCTGACCGTCATGGAGATCGAAGCGGCGATCAACTACTGGCGAGCGCGCTCTCCGTCCCGAGGCGAAGACCTGACCCTTTGTGCGCAGGCGAGCGCGTTGTCGCTGCCGTATGCCCGGATGATATTCGAGCGCCGTGATCATCTGGATAGGGCCGAACTGACAGCCGCCGCCCGCGATGCGTTCGATGCCTACCGTCGAGACACCTTCGCCTGACGATGACCGTCTATGGGTCGACAGGAAAGGCGCAGGCAAAGGCGTTTTCATCAGGGGCGGAATGAGCTTCGGGGCTGTTAAGTAAGGCTGGCCAATAAAGGTGATCGACAGACGTGCTCGATAAGCATGATCGATAAGCGTCGAGTATGCGTCATCATCCTGCCGGCATGCTGCCCGCCGTAAATCAAATAGCAAACATCACGGACTGATCCGTGCTGCTTTTTCGATGAACTGCGCGAGGCTGTTATCGCGCTCGGTCAGGCCACCTTGGTCATGGCTCGACAACGTGATCTCTACCGTGTTCCAGTTGTTCGACCACTCGGGATGGTGGTCCATCTTTTCCGCCCTCAACGCGACGCGGGTCATGAAGCTGAACGCGGCGTTGAAATCGACAAATTGATAGCGCTTGCGTATGGCATCGCGCCCGGCCGTGGGCGCCCAGCCTAAAGCGGCAAGCGCTGCGCGTGCGTCTGAAGAAAGCAATTCGGACATGTTCCCATCCCTTAGAAAGCCAGACGACACTTCTCTCGCGTATTCTTTCATAAAACCGATCGAAATGCCTGTGAGCGACGAATTACAGTATTTAACGTCTTTGCATTTCCCCGCAGTCTGTTATCGCCCACAACTTGCTAAAACCGATAAGTCCGATCCGTTGTGCAATCGGGGTGGATGACGGCGGCCCATTCAGCAGCGTAATGGGGGAGCGAGAAGGAAGCGGGAAGGAAGCGACCGGGTACCTCCTGGCGAGACGCTACCTTCGTGTTCAACGGTGCGATAATATGCGTGAAGTATGCATAAAGGGCCCATCCGGCGGCTCTTTGACGCGGGGGGAATCGATGATTGAATTGGATCATTATGATCTGGCGCTGCTCGACGAATTGCAGCGGCACGGGCGCGCCACGCACCAACAACTGGGCGAGCGCGTGCCGCTTTCACCGTCACAAATCGGACGGCGGCTACAGCGCCTTGAGTCGGTCGGTGTGATTGATGGCTATCAGGTGCAGCTGCGACCAGACGCGCTCGGGCTGGGGGTTATCGCCTTCACTAGCCTAAAGCTGAAGCATCATAACGACAGCAGTATCGAGCACTTCAGAGCAGAAATCGATCGGCTGCCGGAAGTGCTTGAATGTCACGCGATCGTGGGAGAGGCCGACTATTTGTTGCGGATTGTCGCGCCGGACTTGAATGCGTTGTCGCAATTCGTCATGAAACGCTTGATGTCGGTGCCGGGTGTCGAAAGCATACGGTCCAACATCGTATTGCAAACATTCAAGCGAAGCGGACCGCTGCCGTTGGATCATCTCCGTCGATGATGCTCTTCGCCCGATACACGGGAGAGGCGTGCTGCGTCGGACCTAGGGTAAATGCTAGCTTGTAGGACCGCCAATCGATGTTTAATATCTTACTCAGTTCGCAGCACAGAATTTGTGGTGGAGAGCGAGGAGACAAAAAGGTACAAAGTACCACATCAAAAAAAGCGCCGTCGGGGTTCCGATGGCGCTTTATCATTTGGCGAGCCGAATTGATGCAGTGCCGTGCCTCCGTGGCGTGCATGGGTGGACGCTAGCGGAATACCAAAGGGCATCTAAATTTTATATCCTTTATAATCAATTGGTTATCGATCGCTGGCCGGTTCTTATCAGCGATCGACAGAAATACATTCGCCAGAATGTGTAGACGATCCGACGCAGTCGGCGGATTGAACGCGCTGCCGGTCGCTAACTGCTGTTTCACGTGAAACATCGCCGGATTCGAGCGACAGGTTTGAACTCGGCGCTTCTCAACCAACCCCTCGCCCTGTGCACACGTCCTTCCGCTAAGTCGCTTAGTTATCTGCGCCGCGGTGACTTCAGACCCTTTCTGGGAGTAAGGTCTTACAACGGATGGCGGCTCGCGCGAGGCGCTTTTTATTGAAAGAGGGCGCGCGGCATGAGTTCGCATTGTGGCGTTAACAAGCAGGCGTGCGGCTTGCCGGAGGCGTCTTTAACTTCGCCGTGCTCCGAGCGAAATGGTTGTTGAGTCCATACCGCGGGCGTAACACGCCCAGTTGGCGAGCAATGTTTCACGTGAAACCACAGACGGAATAGGCGAGCCGAGACCCGTCTTTCGACATATCGCGTCCGATCGACTCGATGTCGTCTCTCATCGGCGTTATAATTCGCTATTAATCTTCCAGGTGCGCGCCCTAGGGCGCTAAAAGGGCAATGCTTTTCCCGAGTGAATTCGATGTCATTGTTGTCGGTGGCGGCCATGCAGGAACCGAGGCCGCGCTGGCGGCCGCGCGCATGGGTAGCAAGACCTTGCTGCTGACACACAACATTGAGACGCTGGGGCAGATGAGCTGCAACCCATCGATCGGTGGTATCGGCAAGGGGCACCTGGTCAAAGAGATCGACGCGCTAGGAGGCGCGATGGCCGCTGCAACCGATGAAGCGGGTATCCAGTTTCGGATATTGAACTCATCGAAAGGGCCTGCCGTTCGTGCGACCCGCGCTCAAGCGGATCGCCTACTTTACAAGCAGGCCATCCGTCGGCGATTGGAGAATCAACCGAACCTGTGGTTATTCCAGCAGGCGGTGGATGATCTCATCGTAGAAGGCGATCGGGTCGTCGGTGCGGTCACCCAGGTGGGCATTCGCTTCAAATCGAAAGCGGTCGTACTGACCGCCGGTACATTCCTTGATGGCAAAATCCACGTCGGCCTCAACAATCACACAGGCGGTCGTGCCGGCGACCCGGCGGCGGTAACGCTGTCCGCCCGGCTGAAGGAATTAAAATTGCCGCAGGGTCGCCTGAAGACCGGAACGCCGCCGCGGATCGACGGACGGTCGATCGACTTCTCGCGTCTCGAAGTGCAACCGGGCGACCTCGATCCTATTCCGGTGTTCTCGTTCCTTGGCCGCGTCGAGCAGCATCCGGAACAGATGCCTTGCTGGGTCACGCATACCAATGAGCGCACGCACGACATCATTCGTGCGGGACTCGATCGCTCGCCGATGTACACCGGTGTCATCGAAGGCGTGGGGCCGCGATACTGTCCGTCGATCGAAGACAAGATTCACCGCTTCGCGTCCAAGTCATCGCATCAAATTTTTCTCGAGCCGGAAGGGCTGACGACAAACGAGTTCTATCCCAACGGCATTTCGACGAGCCTGCCGTTCGACGTTCAGTTGGCGCTGGTGCACTCGATGGTCGGGCTCGAGAATGCGCACATCCTTCGGCCGGGTTATGCGATCGAGTACGATTATTACGATCCGCGAGGTCTGACTGCTTCGCTCGAAACGAAAGCAATCAGTGGGTTGTTCTTCGCCGGGCAGATCAACGGCACCACCGGGTACGAAGAGGCAGCGGCGCAAGGGTTGCTGGCAGGGCTGAATGCGGGGCGGCGTGCAAAGGGCCTGGAAGGATGGTCGCCGCGTCGAGATCAGGCCTACCTGGGCGTACTCGTCGACGACCTGGTCACGCAGGGGGTGTCCGAGCCCTATCGCATGTTTACGAGTCGTGCGGAGTACCGCTTGAGTTTGCGCGAAGACAATGCCGATCTTCGTCTCACCGAGATTGGGCGAGAGCTAGGTTTGGTCGATGACGCGCGCTGGGCCATCTTCGAATCGAAGCGTGATGCTGTTTCACGTGAAACATCGCGTCTCGCAAAAACATGGGTCACGCCGAAGTCGTTGCCCATGGAGCAGGCCGTTGCGTTGCTTGGGAAACCGATCGATCACGAATACAGCTTGGCGGAACTGCTGCGTCGTCCGGAAGTAGGATATCGTCAATTGATGTCTGTTCAGGATGGCGCCTTACTGCCGGAACAGCCGCTTGCAACCGATCCGGTGACCTTGGCGCAAATCGAAGAGCAGATCGAAATCAGCGTCAAGTATCAAGGCTACATCGACCGCCAAGCCGGGGAGATCGTGCGGAATGAGTCCCATGAAAACACGCGCTTGCCGGCGGACATCGATTATAAAGAGGTGCGGGGCCTGTCGTTCGAAGTCTGTCAAAAATTGAATCATCACCGCCCTGAGACGATGGGCCAGGCGTCTCGCATATCCGGAGTTACGCCGGCCGCCATTTCATTGCTGATGGTGCATATGAAAAAGCGCAGCGGGCGAGCTGCTGCAGAGAGCCTGTCCACGGGAGATGCTGAGGGCAACGGTGTCGACCCGCTTCCAACGAAGGGGGCGGGGCAGGAGGGTGAGGCCGCAGTCGCTGGCGCACACGCCGGGACGGATGCATCAACCCGCGGCGCATCGCATTCGGCAATCGGATCGACGCATTGATGGCAGCAATGGATCCCGCTCACTTCGCGTCTCGCCTCTCGGAAGACGCGCGTACCGCCAATATCGCACTGACCGATGAGCAGGCTGTCGCGCTTGTCGATTACCTTGGTTTGCTGAGTAAGTGGAACGGGGTGTACAACCTCACCGCCATTCGCGACCCGGAACAGATGCGCGTGCAGCATGTGTTGGATTCCCTCGCTATCTTGCCTTTTCTAGATGCACGCAATGTCCGCAGCGTCATCGATGTCGGTACCGGCGGTGGATTGCCAGGAATGGTCATCGCGATCATGCGCCCCACGTGGCGCGTCGTGTTGAACGATATCGTGCAGAAAAAGACGGCTTTCCTAACGCAAGCGAAGGGCTCGCTGGGGCTGCATAACGTCGCCGTTCATACCGGGCGTGTCGAGGACATTGCGGATGCCGACGGTTTCGATGCAGTCGTGTCGCGGGCTTTTGCTGACCTCGCCGACTTCGCTCGCCTGGCCCGCCATTTGGTCCGGTCCGACGGCGCGATGTATGCAATGAAAGGGTTGCGACCTGACGACGAAATAGCGCGTCTGCCGGAAGGCGCATCGGTCGAAGAAGTCATCACACTGAAGGTGCCGCATCTCGATGCCTCACGTCATCTGCTGGTTGTGAAATTTCAACAAGCGGGCTGACACGGCTGCCGGACTGCATCCAAGCACGCGCGGACGGCCCCGCAGCACAGCAAAACAGGCCGAACTGGCCGACAGGACGAAAAGGGATATGACTCAAATATTTTGCGTGGCCAACCAGAAAGGAGGCGTGGGTAAAACCACCACTACCGTCAATCTGGCAGCAAGCCTCGCCGCGCTCAAACAGCGCGTTCTCCTGATCGACCTGGACCCGCAAGGGAACGCGACGATGGGAAGCGGCGTCGACAAGCAGGGCATGACGCATACCGTGTATCAAGTGCTGATCGGCGAAGCGACGATTGCCGACACGGTCGTGCGATCCGAAGAGGCTGGCTATGACATCCTCCCGGCAAACCGTGAGCTAGCCGGTGCAGAAGTGGAACTGGTCGGGTTCGAGCGTCGCGAGCGTCGCTTGCGAGAAGCGTTGGCGCCGATACAAAAGAACTACGATTTCGTCCTGATCGATTGTCCGCCGGCGCTGTCTTTGCTGACATTGAATGGCCTCTGTGCGGCCCACGGGGTGGTCATCCCGATGCAATGTGAGTATTTTGCGCTCGAAGGGCTGTCCGATCTCGTCAACACGATCAAGCAGGTGCATGCCAATCTGAATCGCGATCTGAAGGTCATCGGATTGCTACGCGTCATGTTCGATCCGCGGATCACCTTGCAGCAGCAGGTCTCTGAACAATTGAAGCAGCACTTTGGCGACAAGGTGTTCGATACCGTCATCCCACGAAACGTGCGTTTGGCGGAAGCGCCCAGCTATGGGTTGCCCGGCGTGGTCTTCGATCGGAGCTCGCGCGGCGCACAAGCGTATACCCAATTCGGTAGCGAAATGATCAAGCGCACTAAAGCACGTGTTGCAGCAGGAGCTTTATGAAACAGCCAGCGCTGAAAAAGAAAGGTCTGGGTCGCGGGCTCGAGGTGTTGCTGGGCGGAAGCGCGGACATTACCGAGGCATTGCAAAAAGAGCCTCTGCCGACCGTATTGGCGCTGAGCAAGTTGGTGCCGGGAAAGTATCAGCCACGCACTCGGATGGACGAGGGCGCGTTGCAGGATCTGGCGTCCAGCATCCGGGCACAAGGGCTGATGCAGCCTATTCTGGTCCGTCCGATCGGCGCCGAATCGTTTGAAATCATCGCCGGCGAGCGTCGGTTTCGCGCAGCGACGCTCGCCGGCCTGATCGATGTGCCCGTGCTGGTCAAGGACGTACCCGACCAAGCCGCCGCGGCGATGGCATTGATCGAGAATATCCAGAGAGAAGATCTAAACCCGCTGGAAGAAGCGCAGGGCATTCAGCGTTTGATCGACGAATTCGCTTTCACGCACGAGCAGGCGGCCGACTCGGTGGGTCGCTCCCGCAGTGCCGTCTCCAATCTACTGCGTTTATTGAATCTGGCGGTACCGGTGCAGACCATGTTGTTGGCCGGCGATCTGGACATGGGGCATGCGCGCGCGCTGTTAGCCGTTGATGCGGCGATGCAGATCGCGCTGGCCAATCAGGTGGTCAACCGGCGGTTGTCGGTGCGCGAAGCGGAGAAGCTGGTTGCGCAAACGCTGGCTGCTGAAGAAGGAAAACCTAAGAAAGCAGCTTCGCAACGCAAATCTCGCGATTTGTCTCGGCTCGAGGACGAGCTCGCCGATGTGCTGTCGGCTGCCGTCAATATCAAAGTGGGCCGAGGGGGGAGAGGACAACTGACGATCGATTTCGGCAGCCTGGACGCATTAGACGGTATCATCGCGCGTCTGCGCACAGAGCCGGATCACGGTTCCGATGTCCGCGCGGATTCCGAAAAGTGAGGGCCTGCGCACGTAGCGATGTCTCGACATGATATTCACGAGACGTTGCCGACGCGATAAAAACACAGGTGCCCCCGTGGCTGTCGGCCGATGAGGTTCGGTGCCGGCCTAAACCGCCAAAAAGCGCGGCTGAAAACGATACCACCGCGTTTTCTTTGCGCTTTAGGCCCTGGAAAACTCGGAACGTTGGCGAGCTTGTCAAGATGCGACAATACGTCGCAATTGCCGGTGTTCAGCCAAGCGTTTACTCTTTGCGCCTGCCCCACAGGCACCAGGTTGGGTGCACCAGCTCGAGCGCGTCATAAATGACCGATCAAGCCAGGGAAAGCACCAGTAATCTCTTGAATAGCCTAGAGTAATCGCTTACAATCCCCCGGATTTGTCAGCTTGATTTGATCGAAAGCAGGCTGAAAGGCGTAACAAGCCGTTGTCTTGCAGACAGAGAGAGGATCCAGAATGGCGAGTGATGCCGACCAAGCGCATCAGCGTGATTCGCGGTCCGACCCGGTGTGCCGGGCGGCAGGGGGAACGGCAACGGCGGACAGCGCGCAAG
>CAWUJR010000026.1:0-18461 GCA_963922375.1 uncultured Robbsia sp. | reverse complement strand
ACCCGATGCGGCCGATCTTGCGCCGATGTATGGTAGCGTATCCGTGCTGCATCGGCATGACAGCGACGACTTGCTCGTCGCTTCGGTGACCTATGACGTTACGAAGGAATGTATCGCGCATGATCCGTGTAGGTACTGCATCCTGGACCGATAAATCGCTCATCGCGTGCAAGCGCTTCTACCCGCCTGGCGTCAACACGGCGGAGGGTCGTCTTCGATATTACGCGACGCGCTTTCCGCTGGTCGAGGTCGATGCCAGTTTTTACGCCATGCCGTCGGCGGCGAACGCCAGATTGTGGGTGGAGCGCACGCCGGACGACTTCACGTTCCATATCAAGGCATTTCGCCTGCTGACCGGCCATGGCACCCGCCGCGACATGTTTCCCAAGGATTTGCAGGCCGCGCTGCCAACGTATATCGATGCGCGAAGTCAAAACCGCGAAGCGACCGACCGCATTGGCGACAGCGATGCCGGCGCCAACGACAGTGTCACCCGCAGGATCGCTTGGAGCGGAATGGGCAGCAATAACGGCAATAGCGGCAATGCCAGCGATACCTGGTACTACCGCGATGTGCCGGCGATCGTACGCGATACGCTTTGGGCACGTTATCTGGAAGCCATCGCGCCGTTACGCGACGCGGGCAAGCTAGGCGCAGTGCATTTTCAGTTTGCGCCGTGGGTCAAGCGCAGCGCCGCCGGCCGAGCTCACTTGGACGAGTGCGTGCAACGAATGCGCGGCCACCCGGTCTCGGTCGAGTTTCGCCATCGATCCTGGTTCGACGGTCCCGCGCGACACGCCACTTTGGCCCATGAGCGGCAGCACGGGCTGGTCAATGTCGTCGTGGACGCCCCGCAAGGGTTCGACAACACCGTTCCGCCGATATGGGAGCACACCTCCGCACAACTTGCCGTCGTGCGCTTGCATGGCCGCAACGCCGAAACCTGGAATATTCGCGGCGCGTCGGCGTCATCGAGCCGTTTCCAGTACGACTATTCGGACCGGGAACTGGTCGAGCTGGCGATCCCCATCGTCGCGCTATCCAAGCGGGTAGAGCGCACCCACGTCGTATTCAATAACAATTGGGAGGATCAGGGGCAGCGCAATGCGACCCGGTTGATTCAGATACTCAATCTGGACTGGTCCGGGCTTTGAATTTTCACCGACCGCGTCCGAAATCGCCATGTCTGTTGCTCATCGGTGAAAGTAGGACGAAAATAAGGTGACAAGCCGACCGGTCTTGCGTTGCCTAACCATTTCCAGCCGGTGCCCGCGACGAATCGAGTAGAATCGGGACATGACCTTATTTTTCTTCGCTTCGGCGCACGCACGTGCCGCCGCGCCCCTCACCGCACAGGTGACCGGCGCATGAAACCCCCAAAACGCCTGGTTCCGCTTGTCGAGGAAGGGTTAATCGACGAAGTGCTCAGCCAGTTGATGAGCGGCAAGGAAGCCGTCGTCTATGTCGTACGGAGCGGGGACCACATCCGCTGTGCAAAAGTGTACAAAGACGCGAAGCAGCGCAGCTTCCGGCAAGCATCGTCGTACCGTGAAGGCCGCAAAGTTCAGAACAGTCGACAAGCCCGCGCCATGGAGAAAGGCTCGCGCTATGGACGGCAAATGCAGGAAGAGGCGTGGCAGAGCGCCGAAGTGGACGCATTGTTTCAGCTGGCCAACGCCGGCGTACGGGTGCCGCAGCCGTATATTTGCAGCGATGGCGTGTTGCTGATGGAACTGGTCGTCGATGCGGACGGAGACGTCGCGCCTCGCCTGAACGATGTCGACATGACGCCGGAACGGGCAATCGAACTCCACATGCTGCTGGTCCGGCAAGTGATCCGAATGCTTTGCGCCGGTCTCGTGCACGGTGATTTGTCCGAATACAACATCTTGCTGGCAGCCGATGGCCCGGTCATCATTGATTTGCCGCAGGCAGTCAATGCTGCCGGCAACAACGAGGCCGGACCGATGCTGGAGCGCGATGTCGCCAATCTTGCTACCTATTTCGGCCGTTTTGCGCCATCGCTGCTCGAGACGGATTACGGCAAGGAAATCTGGGCATTGTTCGAGGCAGGTAACCTGCATGTGGATGTTCCGTTGACAGGCAAGGTCGCCACCAATGAGACGCCAGTCGACCTGGAAGGCCTGATGGACGAACTGGAAGAAACCCGATTGGAAGAAGAGGCACGGATTCGCCACGAACAGGCGCTGCGGGCCGGCGCTTGATCGCGCTTGCGGTCGCACGCTGCTGCACTTTGCCTTTGTAACAGATGAACCGTATGAAACGCCTCCTCCGCCGTTGCATTGTCCCTACGCTCACTGTTGGCGTCCTGCTGTTCGGGCTCGGCGGTTGCGGCTCGACCAGTGTCCCCGATCTGCGCGCGTCCACGCCGACGATCTATTTGCAATCCACGCATGCACCGTACAGCGTCTCGCGCTGCCTCGAACGCCGACTTCCCGACGTCCGCGTAGTACAAGACGGCGAGAGCGCCGACCTGCTGGTCGACGGCCGCGCCTGGCTGATCAATGTGAGTGCGGCGGAGGGGGGCACCCGTGTTGCCGCCCACCGCGGCGACGATGGCGAGCGCATCGAGCCCGACGTGCGGTTTGCCATTGCCCGCTGCACACTTTGAATCTCCTGCTTCCTGCTTCCTGCTTCCTGCTTCCTGTTTCCCATTTCTCATTTCTCATTTCTCATTTCTCGCTTTTCGCTTCTCGTTTCTCCCCTTTTCGAATTTTTTATCACCGTTTTTCCGGGTATGATCTCGGACAATTCCCGCTTGTCCGTTCGTCCATTCATCGTCGATAACCATCAACGATAGACGCACGAGGTGTCGGGAAAGCAAAAAGCGTCGTCGTCGCTTGACCCGTTGCCGGTGATCCCGGGAACGCCACGCTGATGGCGGAATATGAAAGGCGGCAGGGGCAACCCGTCAGACCCGCTGGGAGCGTCGCCGATCACAAGTCGGCAGCGACCCGTTTGGCTTGGAATCATCGATCATGATCAATGTCGCGTTTTCGCGCGTTGTAGACCGCATGCTGATTGCGGATCCGGGGCTACTACGCCTACGTAACGCGCTGCGCAGCGTCCTCTCCTGCTCTGTCACCGGCTTCATCGCCGTCAGTTGGGCCTTTTCGCACCACTATCCCATTACCGTTGCCGCCCTCGCCGTTCTGTTCGCGATGATCGCACCACTGTTCGTGCGCGACGCAAGCCGCAGCGGCTGGTTCACATCGTTAGCCATACTCTATCTGTTCGCCTGTCTCAGTTATGTGAGCGCGGCGGCGCTGGCGCCCCATCCGGCAGCCGGCGATATCGGTTTCCTGGCCGTCTTTTTCATCGGCATTTTATGCCAGGCATGCGGCCCAAGGGCGCTCGGCAGCGCGTTGATCTCTATCGTCACGTTTTATCTTGGCCTTTATCTCCACCCGACGCGAACCGATCTGGCCATCGCGCTGTCCTTGTCGCTGGTCGCACCCGCGATGATCACCATCGCCGGACGGTGGCTACTACCCGCCAGGCCCGCGCGCACGTTACGCCGGGCGGTGGGCACTGTCACGCTGCGTGCATCGCGTTTGTTGGCACAATTTTCGCAAGGGTCACCGGTCGCGCTAGACGCCCAATGGTCGTCTTTAAACGAGGCGGCCTTGGCCCTCGAGGACCATTTGTCGTTGCTGACACCTCCGGAAGCATTCGCGATCCGGGAACGCGTGGTCGAACTGGAAATCGCGGCCGGTCAGTGCCGCTTCCGCGCGGATCCGGCAGTGGCGTCCGATGCCACAGCACAGATACTCCGGCAATCGATCGAGCGACTGTCGCAGATGGTTCGGGCCCGGCCGACAAGTGCGCGGCCGGTATCTGCTGCGTCGGGGTCTGGACCGGCGATGGGCGCCTCCGCCGTCATGGGCACCATAGCATCGGCGGCATCGACGCGCGGCACGACGACATCGACCGCATCGACCGCATCGACCCCATTCGCACGCCGTTTCGCAGATTTCCGCTCACGGCTTGCCTGGCTTCACGCGACGCGCGCGAGCGCTGCAGCCATACTCGCGATGATGATCGGCCATTCGATGTCGCCGGAACGCTGGTTCTGGGCCGTCATTTCGGTATTCGTCGTTTTCCTCGGCACTCGTTCCCGCGCCGACACGATCCATCGCGGTCTGGAACGCGTGGGTGGCACCATTGCCGGGGCGCTCGTCAGCGCGATTTTGGCGATCTGGCTCCACGACACATTGGCCGGAATGATTGCCGCGATGATGATCTGCGCGTTCGGATGGGCCTATTTCATTCTCAGTTCGTACTCACGGGGCGTGTTCTTCATCACGATCATCGTCGGCCTGATCTATGCGCAGTTGGGCTTCGCCATCGGGCCCTTGGTCGAACTGCGCATCGAGGAAGTATTAGTGGGGTGCCTGGTGTCGTTCGCCGTGGCGTTCCTGGTCATGCCGCTGTCGGCGACCCGCCATATCGACGCTCGATTGCTGGCCGTGCTGCGGGCACTACGCGACACCGTGCAGACTTGTGCTTCGCCGCCGCTGGACGATGTGTCGAACGCCGTCGCCTCGTCGACGGCTATCGCCGCGATGCGGCGTCTGGACCGGAGCTGGCACGACTTGCGTATTGCATTGCGACCGTTTCAAACACAGCGTGTGTTCGTCTGGAACCCTGGTTACGAACGCGTCACCGGTTCGTTATTGACCTGCCTGCACTGGACGCGGATGTTGATCCAACACACCGATCAAACTCGCGACGCAGCTTCTACCCGTTGGTCATCGGAAGACGCAATGGCATCTGAAACGGCGACAGCGACAGAACGTGCGGCCTCACGCACGGGCATTGAAGTAGTGAACCGCCAGCGTCTCTCGTCCATCCTCAGCCGCCTTGACGGATTGATCGCCCATTATCAGCATACGTCGCCGGCCGCCGCGCTCGTGGCGTCGGGATCAGCCGGCGGCCCGTTTTCGGGCACTGACGCCGGCATGTCGCCAATGCTGGCCCAGCTCGATGGTGCAGTCGTGCAGTTGGTCGAACGGCTCCTCATGACTGCAAACGAAAAACCCCGCATGCGCTGGGCCGTCAGGTGAACGCGCAGCGATAACTTAAAAGGTTTCGAGCCACGACCGCAGCTCGACTTCTTGCGACCACGCGCTGCGGTGCTGCGATAGCACATTCAGGTAAGTCTGTGCGATCGTATCCGGGTCCAGCATGCCGTCCGGTTGCAGCGGGTCCTCTGGCCGGGACGCGCTGCGCACGACCCCGTCGATAACGAAATGGACGACGTGAATGCCTTGCGGCCCGAGTTCGCGAGCGACACTTTGCGCAAGTCCGCGCAGCGCGAATTTGCCCATCGCAAACCCGGCAGACTGCGCGAAGCCCTTGATGCCCGCCGTCGCACCGGTGAACAGAATCGCCCCATGTTTGCGCGGTAGCATTCTGCGTGCAGCCTGCTGCGCGACCAGAAAACCGCCGAATGCCGTGACCTCGATGGCTTCCTTGACAGCCAACGGATTCAGATTGATCAATGGACCCCGCACGCGGGTACCGGCGTTATACACCACGACATCTGGCATACCGATACGGCGATCGACGTCCCCGAACAAGTCCTCAACCGAACGGGGATTGGCGGCATCCACTTCGAACGCTGCCCCGCCGATTTCTTCGGCCAGCGGATCTAACCGCTCCACATGTCGGGAAGCAACGCCTACCGTCATTCCCGCAGAAGCAAACCGCCGCGCCACCGACGCACTGATGCCTTCACCCGCGCCGACGATCAACGCTGTCTTGAATACTGGATCCGCCATGCCGTGTCTCCTCCATCTCGTTTGAATTCTTAGGGTTGCGATGCAGCTCAGAGGTTCAATTTATCTACAACATACCACGCGTATTCGACCGCGGCGGCGATGCCGGACGTCGCTGCACATCGCGTGAATAAATACAACAAAGCGCGATGACCGCCTTGGTCGAAGGCATTGCAACCCACCCGATGAGCAAGTCGCGCTCCAGGTGCGTAACTTGCTGCGCTGCGGGCATGCCGACCGATCAACGCGGCCGTTGCACATTCTTCCGGCACCCACGAGTTCTCTATGCCCGAGAGTACGCCCCTTCATCCTCAACGACGCGCGGCGCTGAAACGGCGCTTGATACACGATCTGTGGCGTGCGATCAGTGCTTACCGAAAACAAACCGTCGGCGCAGCCGGGTTGATGGTCGCCGCAAAGCTGGCCGGGGTTTCCGTCCCATTGGTGCTCCGGCAATTGGTCAACGATGTCGCGCATCCTGCGTCGTTTGCCCTCATTCCCGTCTTTCTCGTACTGGCGTATGCGTGCCTGCGCTTCCTGGGCGATGCGATGGGTGAAGCGCGAGATGTGGTATTCAGTATCGTCACGCAGCGCACCGTCGCGTCGTTCACCGCGCGTACGTTCGCCCACCTGCACGGGATGGGTGCCCGATACCATGCACAGCGGGAAACGGGGGCGGTCGTTCGCGACGTACAAAAAGGGGCGGATGGTGTCGGCTATCTGCTCGGGACCGCCTTGTTTACGATCCTGCCTGCGCTGGTTGAAATTACCGCGGTCATTGTCATCATGGTGAGCGGCTACACGATCGGCTTCACGCTGATCATCGCCGCCACTTTCGCCGCTTACGCGATCCATACGAAGATCTTTACGCGCCGACGCATGGTCGTCCAGCGCGAGGTGAACCGTCTGGAAGCGCAATCCGACAGCCGACTCGTCGACAGCCTGCTCAATCAGGATACCGTCAAGTACTTCGCGAGCGAAGAGATCGAGAGCAAGCGGCTACAACAGGTGCTAGATAAATGGGTGGTCGCGCGGCTCGCCAATCAAAAGGCGTTGACGACGCTGCATGTCGGACAAAGCGCTGTGATTGCGTTGGGCATCGCGGCGGTGATGCTATTAGCGGTTCAATATGCCGCGGCCGGTCGAATGAGTGTCGGCGATCTCGTATTGGTCAATGCCTACATCATCCAGATCTGCATGCCATTGAATTCGCTGGGCTTCGTCTTTCGAGAAACGAACGACGCCATCGTCAATGTCGAGCGAATGCTCGATATCATGGGTGCCGAACGACGTGTCGGTGAAGACCAGGACATACCGCACGCGCAGCCGTTGGCACTACAAAACGGCGAGATCGTCTTTGATCACGTCAGTTTCGGTTATCAGAAAGGCAGTCCGATTCTGCGCAATCTGAGCTTCCACGCGCCGGCTGGTAAGACGTTGGCCATAGTCGGCGGAAGCGGTTCCGGCAAATCGACCCTCGTGAAGCTGCTCTTTCGTCTGTATGAACCGGATGAGGGAAGCGTGCGAGTCGATGCGCAGGATCTGCGAGATGTCACGCAACGCAGCGTTCGCGACGCGATCGGCATCGTGCCGCAGGACACGGTCCTCTTCAACGACACGATCGCGTACAACATCGCTTACGGCCGGCCGTCGGCCACACGCGCCGATGTCGTTCGCGCCGCGCGCGCGGCACAGCTCGATGCTTTCATCGAGCGCTTGCCCGATCATTACGATACCCGTGTCGGAGAGCGCGGCGTGCGATTGTCCGGAGGCGAACGCCAGCGCATCGCGATCGCGCGCGCCATTTTGAAAGACCCGCGGATCATCGTCTTCGACGAAGCCACGTCGGCGCTGGATACCCGCTCCGAACGCGCGATCCAGAATGAATTGACGCGCCTCGCGCAAGGCCGCACCTCGATTATCATTGCCCACCGCCTGTCGACGGTCGTGGACGCGGATCATATCCTGGTGATGGAGCGCGGTGAGCTGGTCGAGCAAGGCAACCATCAAGCATTGATCGATCAGGATGGGATCTACGCCCAAATGTGGTCGCTGCAGCGCCAGCAAGGCGAGCTCGAGCATACGCAGCGCAAACTCGTGGCCGAACCGATCGCACTCGGGCCGCTGGCAACGGATGTCGCCGATAGTCTCCTCGATCTCAGCTTGCGACAGCAGGCAACGCTGACGGTCGTACCGGCCGATGAGGAACTGCAGGTGGTCGCGCAACCTGAAGCGTTACGGCGCGCCATCACCCTGTTGTGTGACAATGCGATGCAGCAAGCCGCCCCCGGCGAACATGTCGAAATTCGGCTGGGAAGGCAGAACAACAGCGCACTGTTGAGCGTCGTCAGCACGCATGCCGATCCCCCCCGCCTTTCCTCAGAAATTGGCGAACAAACCGAAGCGACGTTGGCAGCGTTTGGGGGCACGCTGACGTTGATGCCGATCGATGGACACATCGCCTACACAGCCAGCCTACCGCTGCGTCCACTGCAGACCGATCACACGGCAGCGCGCGAGCGGTTATCGGGGCGATCGGTGCTGGTCGTCGACGATGAGGAGGAAACCCGAGACGCGCTTGAGGCATTGTTGGATGCAAACGGCGCTCAGGTGCACCTGGCTGGCTCCGTACAGGAAGCACTCGCCTGGCTCGAGCACAGCGCCACGCAGGACTGGCCCGACGTATTGCTGACCGACATAAGGCTAGGCGACGCCGAAACCGACAGCGGCTATGCGCTGTTGGAGCAGGTAGACGGCCTCGCCCGCGCGCGGTCGTCGCGCCCGATGCCTGCGATTGCCATGACCGGATTCGCCGATGCACAAGATCACGCACGGGCGCGAGTAGCAGGCTTTCGCACCAGCCTGACGAAGCCCGTCGCGGTCGAGCGACTGATCGCCGAAATCGCGTCTGGAGGGAACTGAGTGAAAAAGGGGCTTCCTTGCCGATCCCGCCAGCGGCCCCCGTTGCACCGGCGTCATCATCGGAAGACCAAAAGCCGACCCGCGCGTTACCGCTTAGTCGATCGCCGTGTGTCAGAATAGCGACCATTCACCCGAATCCAGGCGTTCACGCGCACTGAGATCGCCAACGCCGAGCGGCCATTCACGCTTGGCACGCTCGTCAAGCACGCCATGCACCCTTGTCACCCCCGCCATTTCGCCGTCGAGTCCGCACCGCCATCAGCAGACGACGCTGCGGTTTCGTCCGCCGTTTCGTCCGGGGACGCCCACGCCAGTCTCACGTCCTACTACCGTACCGGCGATGCCATGCGCAGCCGTCGCGTGAGCGACACCGTCCTATTCGGCCTTCTCGATCTCCCTGTCCCGCCGCTCGCGGTCATTGCCGACTGGAAAAGAGAAACGTCGCTGCAATTGGCGTTGGAACCGGGCGATGTCGAAGTGATGCCGTTGGCGCGGACCCGTGCACGATGGCCCGGCTATGCGCGCTGTGTACAAGCGATGGCGGCATGGACAAAGTCGCTTGGCTTGGCATCGGTACTCGATGACTGCGAGGTCGCCCTGATGGCCTGTCGCGGGGCGTATTACCACCATGACGGGGCGCAGTACGGCGGCATGGCGTTCTGCAATTTGTTTTTGAGCGAAGATAAAGGGCTCGACGTTCACTTTCCCGCGTCGGGTCATCGCGCCGCGTTGACCCGTGGAACCGCGATGATGTTCGACACCTGCCAACCGCATGGCGTCATTCCGCGCGCAAGCACCGGCTTTCAGGCGGATGACTTCATCGACGACCAGGACCACACGCAACTTTTCCTGAGCTGGGAGCTACCGATCGACAACCCGCGGGTGGCGCGCGCACTGGGAATCGACTTCGACGTCGTCGTGCCCCATGCGCTCGCGCACGAAGCACAGCTCATGCGCAATGGCGCGCGCGCACGCGTCTGCGCCGCGTCGGGACAATGGTGCCAGGACAGTGGTGCCGAGACGCAAGACCGGCGCACAATCTAGAAACCCCTTTTGCCTTCTGCATGATGAAAATATTCTGTCGCTCTGTTTCCGCGCGCGTCGTCACTGCGTTACTTTTGCCGCTTGCGCTGTCATCGATCGCCGCGCTCGCACAAACGGCGCAAAACCCGCCGGATGGCCCCATTTACGGCGCCGAACTTCAAGGGTTCGACTATCCCTACCCGGTCTCGTATTTCGCCTTCCAGTCGCAACGACAGGATCTGCGCATGGCGTATATGGACGTCGCGCCGCGTCCCGGGACCGCGAACGGCAGAACGGCCGTGCTGCTGCATGGGAAGAATTACTGCGCCGCAACGTGGGGGCCGACCATCAGCAAACTCAGCGCAGCCGGCTACCGCGTGATTGCCGTCGATCAGATCGGGTTTTGCAAATCGAGCAAGCCGCAAGGTTATCAATTTACTTTCCAGCAGTTGGCCCGTAACACGAATGATTTGCTGAAATCGCTTTCCATCGATCGCGCAACGATCGTTGGTCATTCGACCGGCGGCATGTTGGGCATTCGCTATGCACTGATGTATCCGAAGCAGACCGAGCAACTGGTGCTGGTCGATCCGATCGGGCTCGAGGACTGGAAATCGAAGGGCGTACCCGCCGTCTCCGTCGATCAATGGTACGAACGCGAACGCCATACCACTGCGGATCGGATCCGAAATTACGAGAAGAGCACCTACTTTGCCGGACAGTGGCGCGCGGATTATGAGCCGTCGGTGCAGATGCTCGCAGGCATGTATCGCGGGCCGGAGAAAACGAATGTGGCGTGGGACTCAGCGCTGCTGTACGACATGATTCTGACACAGCCGGTCTATTACGAGCTCTCGCAGCTCAAGGTGCCCACATTGTTGATGATCGGCGACAAAGACAGCACCGCCATCGGCAAGGAATTCGCGCCGGCGGACATCCGGCCGACGCTCGGTCGCTATCCCGAACTGGCCCGTCATGCACAAGCCATGATACCGAACGCGACACTGGTGGAATTCCCCGATGCCGGGCACGCGCCGCAAATGCAGGAGCCTGATGCCTTCCATGCGGCCTTGCTGCGCGGCATGCGCACAATCGACAACGGCAACGACTGACCGCGTCTAGAAGCCCCAATCGCACACCACCTTTAGCCCCGAGCTGGCATCGGACGCGTAAGGGACGAAGTTCTTCGCTCGACTGCTGGCATAATCGGCCTTCGCCGCCGCCGTCTGCGTGCAACTGCCCACGTAGTCCAGCGTGCCGATCCAGAACGGATGCCCATTCGGCGTCAGATTCAACGATTGCCAGGCGAGCAACTGCGCCTCGGCGGTCGCGTCGTAGCTGGGAGCGTACACGGATTCATGCGCGACGCCATCGAGCAGGCTAGAGAACGCAACGCCGTTTGTCTTGCCGAGGCGGGTCACGTCGCTGGTCGCGTTTTGCATCACGATCACGAGCGACGGATACTTTTCGCGCAGCAGTCGAACCAGATCCAGGCCGCCCTGGGCACAGGTCGCATCGCAAGGACCATTAGTGGTCGACGTGCCGTGCTCGACGATTTCGAGGTTATCGAGATAGAAGCCATCGGCGCCTTGAGCGACCAGCCGAGGTGCGACGTAATCGACGATCAAATGCTGATAGTCGGTATTGGACGGATTCATCCAGGTCTCGTTGCTATAGCCGGAGTAAGGGCCGATTTGCGCGGCCGTATTGGCGCTGCACGACACATACCCGGTCGGGACCGTGCTCCAATAACTGCGGAAGCTCTCGCACGACCCCACATCCAGATAGCTCAGCACGAGATTGGACCCGCCATTCTTCAGCGTGGCCACTTCTGTCGTCGTGAAATTGCCGAGATCCGGGTCCAGGTCAAGCACCATATCGTGGAAGGTACTGGCGATGGTCGTGAAACTGCCGATGCCGGCGTCGGTTCCCTGGTAAAGCATCCACGGCGTCCCGGCGACCGTCGCGCTGAGGGCGGGAATGGCAGTCGACACGCTGCTCGATGTGCTGCTACTGTCCGAACCACCGCCACCGCCGCCACATCCAGCGATCATGCCCACGCCGAAAGCGCCCAACAGCGCCATCAGAGCAAACTGGCCGCCGACCACGAGCGAGCCCATCCGCTTCATTCCACTCACTACCACGCCGAGACACTCCAAAGCGCCCCGTCGACCGGATACGCGGCCTAACGTCCCCCCCCCAGTCGGCAAAGCGTGAAAACGTGACGCGAGGTAAGTCTTAACATGTACCAATGCTGATCGCATAGTGCTCTACTCGATGACCCCTCGCTGAGGACGGCGCGACCTACAGACGTCGAACTGCGGCGCATGATCGACTAGTTTTGCACAAAAACCTCGCTCAGCGGGCATGACGGGACTTAGATACAACACATTGAGCAGTCAGCCTAAAACAGTCGTATGTAAGCGCTTTCCCGTCCCGGCGCGACCGCCCATGGCATAAAAACGAGCGACACGGGTTAGCGCTAGGCCTGAAGGCGATCATTCGGATGAAGCAGCAACGTCCCCACGCCCATTCGCCGTGGTTCGTGGCAAACGCCACTGGGAAGGCGATCTCGACGCCCTTGCTACCTAAGCATCCAATGTTTTCTTCATAAAAAATCGCGAAAAACCGGTCGGATAATCCGGCAACTCGCCAAAGCACACATAGCCAAGACGCTCATAGAATGGTCTTGCCTGAAACTCGAATGTGTCGAGCCACGCTCCGTGACATCCGCGCATGCGGGCCTCGCGCTCTGCCAACTGCATCAATTGCGTGCCGACACCGTTGCCGCGGGCCGGGGCCGGCACGACAAGCAATTGTATGAAGAGCCAACCATAACCGGTCGATCCCCATAAGCCGCCGATGATGTTGCCGCGCTCATCGCTAAGTTGCACCACCAGCGGTCGGCCATGACCGGGGCCTGCCTGGCTTTCGTTGTACTGCACTAGCGGTTCGACGATTTGCTGACGAATAGCGTCGTCGGCTACATCCGTCAAAATATAGGTGTAAGTCATTCGTTACTCGCTTCATTCGGCCTGATGCGTTTCAAATCGACCAGTTCGAGTGGCTCCGGCCCTACCGTTCGGTATGCGCAGGGCTCAAAACAGAAGGCAGCATACAGCGCCAGCGCTGGCATGTTACGACAACCGGTGCTCACGATCACTTCTGCGCTTTGATCGGCGTCCAGGACGATCGACAATAACATCCGGGCAACGCCACGCCGCTGATACGCCGGTGTGACGGTGACCGACGAGATAGACGATCGTATCGGCGAGGCGGACTGATCGATGCTCAACACGCCGACCAATTCCTCTCCGAAAGAGGCGCCGAAAAAAAAATCAGACATTCGTTGAATGTCGGCGATCGTTTGTGAAAGAGGAGGAAATACCACCGCCCCCAGCAGTTCCGCCTCCTGTAAGTAGGCAGCTTGTTGCACCGCGTGAATCTTCACGGCCATACGGTCCATCGTGTTGTCGATGATAGAAACAACGATCTCTTGCCTATCAGGCACCCCGTCAAACGGCACCGCCCGAAGCCTCGACAACCTGGACGATCGTGGCAATCGCCGAGAACTCGCGCAGCCCTCAACAAAACGGCTTCGCCGTATCATGATCTTTTCTGAAGACAGCACATTTTACATCGGCATCCTTATCGGCCATTTCAAATGCGGGTAGTTTCGGGATCTTCCCTGTAGTCAAGTGGTGGACCGTCACGTAGTGTCAGCACTATACAGTTCTAGGCGGGAGTAGTAAAAATGAAATTGATCCTGGCTCACACGAAGACGTGTCGAGTTGCGGCCATTGCACTGAGTTTATGGCTTTCCGGTGGTTGCACTCCCGGCATGAGCGCGCAGGCAGATGCGTTTTTTCCACTCGTCACCAGTCTGGCTGATCGCCTTCTCACAGCCGACCAAGTCGCTTTGAGCAAATGGGACAGCGGAGAACCCGTTTACGATCCGCGGCGGCAAGCTCGAGTGCTGTCAAACGTGGTCACAATGGCAAACACCATCGGGCTTCCCGCAGAGGACGCCGCCTCCATCTTTGTGGATCAGATGGAGGCCAATCAAGAGGTCCAGTACGCGCTGCTGAACCAGTGGAGACGGCTAGGTCGCGCGCCCACGACGCCCCGCCAGAGCCTACGCGACGACATTCGCCCGACGCTGGACACACTGCAGCTTGCCATCATGAAGAATCTTCAATCCATCGCCCCTTTGCGTAGCGATGCGGATTGCCAGACACAGCTGGCCATCGCGGTAGGGCACGTAGCGCAACAAATGCCGCTCGACGCCCTTCGTCTCGCTGCGCTTGATCGAGCAGTGGCGCGCATCTGCATTAAACAATGAATTCGTTAAAGCGAAAATGACCCCATATATACCGCGTCCGCCCGGTGCCCAAGACGTCGATAAGCCTCCTTTGTGTGATGATATTCCGGACCTCGCTCTCTCGGCACAATCCATAGAGGCCCGGCTAGACCGCCTTCCCGCCACACGAACAACATGGAAGTTTGTGGTGCTTCTTAGTCTTGGATTTTTCTTCGAACTTTACGATTTACTCTACTCCGGCTACATCGCGCCCGGACTCGTACGAAGCGGCATATTGTCCACCACCACTGCCGGTTGGTTCGGCATGACGGGCATTGCCGGCTTTATTGCATCGCTCTTCTCCGGGCTTTTCATTGGAACGATCTGCTGTGGTTTCCTCGCTGACCGCTTTGGAAGACGCGCGATCTTCACTTGGTCGCTGCTCTGGTACACGGCCGCAAATCTCGTCATGGCATTCCAAACAACCGCTGCAGGCCTTTATTTCTGGCGCTTCGTTACCGGACTGGGTATTGGGGTCGAACTCATTGTCATAGGCGCTTATATCGCCGAACTCGTCCCGAAACACGTCCGCGGGAGAGCATTCGCCTGCGAGCAGGCGGTCGGGTTCGTGGCAGTTCCGGTCGTCGCGTTTTTGTCTTATCTACTGGTCCCACATGCACCACTCGGGCTCGACGGCTGGCGCTGGGTGGTTCTCATTGGTGCCCATGGCGCATTTTTCGTCTGGTACATTCGCCGGACCCTGCCTGAAAGTCCGCGTTGGCTGGCACAAAAAGGACGGCTGGAGGAAGCAAATGCACTGACGTGGTGGCTCGAAGGCATCGCCGAGAAAGAATCCGGACGTCTATTGCCCTCCCCCATCGTAGCAGCGCCGGTCGTCGGCGAGCCGATCGCGTCGCCGACGACATTCAGTGTCATTTTTCGCCGCCCCTATCGCCAGAGGGCGGTCATGATGATTCTGTTCAACATCTTCCAGACAGTAGGCTTTTACGGTTTTGCCAATTGGGTGCCAACGCTACTGGTCGGGCAAGGCATCACCGTCACCACGAGTCTGCTGTTCTCGTCATTCATTGCGATTTCGGCACCTATCGGCCCGCTCATCGGACTCGCGATCGGCGACCGCTTCGAGCGTAAAGCAATGATCGTCGCCATGGCGGCCATGATCACCGCGTGCGGCCTGATCTTCAGTCAAAGCACCGGTGCGTTCACGATCGTTGCGATGGGCATCGGGTTGACGCTCGCAAGCAATATCATGTCGTACAACTACCATGCCTACCAGACAGAACTCTTTCCGACAGCCGTCCGCGCGAGCGCCGTCGGCTTCGTCTATTCGTGGAGCCGCCTGTCGGCCATCTTCACGTCTTTCCTCATTGCCGGCGTGTTCAGGGATTTCGGCACGATCGGCGTGTTCTTGACGATTGGTGCGGCGATGGCGATCGTGATGATTGCGGTTGGTTTCTTGGGACCGCGCACGCGCAATCTGACGCTTGAGCAGATTTCGCGTTGACGTACATTGGAACCTTTACATGCCGGCTTTACCGTGGATTGCCATTTTCTTTGCTGCATCGGCTGCCAGCTTGTCCAGTTGCCGATGGCTAGTGCTGGGCTTGCTCGCCCTTGGCTATGGCGCAGCACTAAGCAACGGGCAGCTGGATCTGCAATCGACTTATCCGGTTGCCCTGCTCTTTATTGCCGCCTTTGGTGTGTCGCGGAATCGTAAAACGTATGTCCAATACGTAGCGCATGCGCTATTTATCGTACTCGCGATTGCATTGCTCATGCATCGGGTGCCGGGCTTTCACAACCCGCGGGTGTTCGGACCTGCCCGTATTACGCCGGATGCGGTGCCATTCACGATGTACCTCAATTTCGACAAGCCTATGATCGGCTTCTGGGTCCTGCTGGTTTTACCTTGGGCCCGGCGTCACCGAGAAGGGCGCGCCACTGTCGCGTCAGGAATTGCAGGCGCATTGATCACTGCGCTGGCTTGTTTGTTGCCTGCAGTTCTGCTCGGTGTTGTCAAATGGGCGCCCAAATGGCCGCCTGTCAGTTGGCTATGGATGCTGAACAATCTGCTTCTCGTCACGCTGGCAGAAGAGGCTCTGTTCCGGGGTTATGTACAGGGAGGACTAAGCCGAATGCTCAAGAAATGGACCTTCGGCGATGTGTTTTCCCTCGGCGCTGCTACCGCGTTGTTCGGGCTGTCACATCTATCAAGTGGATGGCAATGGGTGTTGCTGGGGAGCATCGCAGGCATCGGATATGGCATGACCTATCGTTTCTATGGGCTCCAAGCCGCCATACTAGCGCACTTCGGTCTGAATGTTATCCAATTTTTCTTATTCACTTACCCGATGCTGCAGCCTGGATTTCAGTCCTGAGCGGACCCATCACTCGCTGTTGTGCAGCGCGCACTCTACCTGGCGAAACGTTTGATTAAAGATGCGATCGCAGCGGCACCGACAGATCCGCCAATGTGATCGCATCCAGCGTTTTTTCCGCTTGCATCAGTCGGCGGCACATGGAGAGGTCGCGACCGCTTCTCACGGCAGCCACTGCGCCTAATTGATGCAGAGGACATTCGACGCAACCGCCCTCGACGAAGCCTTCGGACAGGCGAACCTGACCATGCGAGCATCGGTCGTGCAACGCGAAAAGATCGTCGCCCACGCGAAACACGGCCACCGGGTGCTGCCCGGCGACCACCGCTGCCGGTTCGCCTTCGATAACGACAGAGGGGGACCGCTGTCGGCATGTGTTAACGCTGTCCGATGAAGCGATTCTCGGTGGGCGAAATGAGCAGGTCTATCCGATAACACCGGGTTGGCGCAGCGCACTATCCAATTTCAACGGCATTTGCTCGCCATGACAGTCGATCTCCCGGCCGCGCAGATCAGCATTGCAGATCTGCGCTGTACCAACTCACCACCACAAACATCATTCGCCGAACCGCAATCTTTTTGACGGCGTTAGAATGTTGACGTCCCCGGCATGGACAGCGACGCCGACCGCATCACGCGCGGCGACAAAAAGAAGTGGAGTCTCCCGTGCCTCTTTCGATTTTTCGCCCCGACGCTTTACGGGGTTATCGCTTACTCGCGTCCTCTGATATGGACGAAACCCGCGAACGGATCTCCAGGTCATGCAGCCGAACGCACTTGTCCCCACTGGCAAAGCGCGCGGGCGTTCGCATATGGACTTCGTGACGATTGGGGGGCTCGGACTCGGCACCATCGGTTTTGGCGATGCGATGCATGTCGATGTGGAAGCCGTCAGCGACTGTTGTTTATTGATGTTTTGCGTCGCCGGCCATTCTGAAGTTCGCACGCACGGACAGTCATTGGATGTCGATTCGAAGCACGGGGTGCTATGCGCGCCGGGGCAGCCGTTTGTTGCCACGTTTTCTGCCGACTGCGAACAATTCATCCTCCGCATCGATCCGAAAACGCTCGCCGCCGGCACAGACAGGCATCGCCCCGCTTTTGCGCCATGCGTCTCCGGCGTCCGTCCGACGAACAGGTGTGGCCCCGGGCATCGTCAAGCGCGCCGAAGACTATATTCACGCTCACGGCAACGACATTGCCAGCGTCGGCGACTTGACGGCGGCAGTCGGCGTGTCGGCCACGACACTGCGCGATGCTTTTCAACATTTCCGCGGTATCAGTCCGATGCAGTACGTGCGCCAGTCGCGGCTCGACCGCGCGCGAGAAACCTTGGTGCAGGCCCTTCAGCCGAGCGATGTTCGCATCGCGGATTTGGCGCTGAATTGTGGATTTACGCATCTGGGCCGGTTTGCGCAGGCATACCGCGAACGATTTGTCGAGTCCCCTTCGCAAACGCCGAAGGCGCGTCGTTAGCAAACCGGCGTATCAAGCGCTGTGTCAAGATCAACGCTCTTCCCTGGAGACAAAATGGCGAGCCCGATTGAATACGATTTCCGCAGCGATACCGTCACCCGCCCGAGCCCGGCGATGCGCGCTGCGATGGCCGCAGCCGAAGTGGGTGACGATGTGTTCGGCGACGACCCGACCGTCACACAGCTGCAAACGCGGCTAGCCGCAATGCTTGAGAAGGAAGCGGCGCTCTTCCTGCCATCCGGCACACAATCGAATCTGATCGCGTTGATGGCCCATTGTGAACGCGGCGACGAATATATCGTCGGGCAGAATGCACACTGTTACCGTTGGGAAGCGGGCGGTGCGGCGGTGCTGGGCAGCATCCAACCGCAACCGCTCAATCATCAAGCCGAC
This sequence comes from uncultured Robbsia sp., assembly GCA_963922375.1. Classification (GTDB taxonomy): domain Bacteria; phylum Pseudomonadota; class Gammaproteobacteria; order Burkholderiales; family Burkholderiaceae; genus Robbsia. Next base: position 147 of record CAWUJR010000026.1, on the reverse strand, counting down.
AGTACGCTGGCACTGGAGGACATCGACGCAGCGATCAAACCGGACGATCCGCACTTCGCGCGCACGCGGCTGCTGGCGCTCGAAAACACGATCGGTGGCCGCGTTTTACCGATGGCTTATGTGCAAGCGGCAACCGACCTTGCGCGG
>CAWUJR010000025.1:0-18648 GCA_963922375.1 uncultured Robbsia sp. | reverse complement strand
GAAGGTGGTGACAGCGATGAACGGCGATGCCGAGCGATGAGCGCCGATCGTAGCGCTGCCGATGACACAGCGGACGGCGCGACATCAACGTCCGTCGAGCCGCTGTCGAGCGCACGATCGCTGTTCGGTCAGATTCTCGACTGGATGCTCGCGCCGCTGTTGCTGTTATGGCCGATCAGTATCGGCGTCACCTATTTGATCGCCAAATCAATGGCGAGCGTCCCTTTCGATCATGCGCTCGAAAGCCGCGTCTGGATGTTGAGCCGACTGATAACTTCGCCGTACGGCACGGTCACGCTGACGCTCCCCGACGCCACGCGAGATTGGCTGCTCGACGATCCATACGACACGACGATCTTTCAGGTGCGCAGTCCCGACGGCAGTGTCCTGGCCGGCGAGCGCGCATTGCAGCCGCCCCCGTCACGCGATGTCTCGCAACCCGGCATCGTCCAGTTTCGCGACGATCGGTTGAACGGCCATGACATCCGCGTCGCATATGCGTATGTGGCGGTTCGCAGCGCCGACGGCCAGCCGTTGGCACTCGTTCAGGTTGCCGAAACAATGGCCAAACGAAGCGCATTGGCCAGCGACATCATCAAAGGCGTGATCTTTCCGCAGTTCATCATTTTGCCGCTGGTCATCATGCTGGTGTGGCTCGGATTGGCACGGGGACTCGCGCCTTTGCATGCGCTGCAGGCGCGCATTCGTGCCAGACAACCGCATGACCGATCGCCGCTCTCGACCGAGCAGGCCCCCACCGAAATCGCACCGTTGCTGCACTCGTTCAACGATCTGCTCGCCCGACTGGATGACAACACCGCGATACAGAAACGCTTCATCGCCCAAGCCGCCCACCAGATGAAGACCCCTTTGGCGGGGTTGCGCATGCAGGCCGAACTGGCCTTGCGTCAACCCGTCAGCGCCGAAGTACAACGCTCGCTCGAACTGATCGCCACGAGTTCCCGCCAGGCCGCACGATTGGTGAATCAGCTGTTGTCGCTGGCCCGTGCGGAGAACACCGCGCAAACGCGGCACGCATCGATGACCGATGTCGATCTCGACGCATTGGCGCGAAGTGTCGTGCAGGACTGGGTCTCGCCCGCGTTGGAGAAGGCGATGGATCTCGGCTACGAGGGACCCGCCGCACCGGGCAACGCTCGATTGCAGGGACAACCGTTGATGCTGCGTGAAATGCTATCGAACCTGATCGACAATGCCGTTCGCTACACACCGTCGGGCGGCCGCATTACCGTGCGGGTGCAATGCCGACGACCAGCGCCAAATGTGCCAAACGCACCGGACGCGCCGAACACATCAAACGCATCCGATGCACCCATCACGCCCGCCACGGCCTTCGTTGCATCCGGCAACGCGGCAGCCGCAGCAAGCGCTGCCATGACAATCGAAGTCGAGGATACCGGCCCGGGCATTCCCGAAGCAGAACGTGAGCGTGTACTCGAACGCTTCTATCGCATTCTCGGGCGCGATGGCGACGGCAGCGGACTGGGTCTCGCCATCGTCAGCGAAATCGTCACGATGCACGGCGGCACGCTGGCGGTACTCGCGCATCCGCACCAGGTATCGCCGCCATTGGCAGGCACGTTGATTCGCGTCGTACTGCCCTGTCGGCCTCACCCATGACCCTCGCGCTTTCACCCTCGATCCCGCTCCGGCGCATCGATCGACCTGACAGGTTGTGCTAACGGGTTGCGGTGACATGTGGCGTTAACGCCCGCGTCGACACTGGAGTCAATAAGCCCCTCTCCCGTTTGGTCGGCGTCAGCGTCGAGTAAGTTTCGACACCAATAATGGGCCGGCGAACCACCATTGCCGGTCGCCGGTTTCCGATTGCCAAGCAATGGCGACGATTCGCCTAAGACTCCAACAAGCAGGGGACACTACATGGCATCCGTTGGCGAACACATCTCGCACGCGCCGATGACCGGTGCAGAACGCCGCGTCATCTTCGCATCGTCGCTGGGCACGGTCTTCGAGTGGTATGACTTCTATCTGGCCGGATCGCTCGCCGTCTTCATCAGCAAGAGCTTCTTTTCCGGCGTCAACCCCACCGCCGGCTTCATCTTCACATTGCTCAGTTTTGCCGCCGGCTTTGCAGTGCGGCCGTTCGGCGCCATCGTCTTCGGCCGTTTCGGCGATATGGTGGGTCGGAAGTACACCTTCCTGGTGACCATTCTGCTGATGGGGACCTCGACCTTCGTCGTTGGTCTGTTACCGGGCTATGCGACGATGGGGATGGCCGCGCCTGTCCTCTTTATCTTGATGCGACTGCTGCAGGGGCTCGCGCTCGGCGGCGAATATGGCGGCGCGGCCACCTATGTCGCCGAACACGCGCCGGCGAATCGCCGCGGTGCCTACACCTCGTGGATCCAAACCACCGCGACGCTCGGTTTGTTCCTGTCGTTGCTGGTGATCCTGGGCGTGCGAACCGCCGTCGGCGAGGAAGCGTTTGGCGTATGGGCCTGGCGCGTCCCGTTTCTCGTTTCGATCCTGCTACTGGCCGTTTCCGTCTGGATCCGTCTGCAACTGCATGAATCCCCCGCCTTCCAGAAGATGAAAGCCGAAGGCAAAAGCTCGAAAGCGCCGCTGCGCGAATCGTTCGGCGAATGGAAGAACTTGAAGATCGTGATTCTCGCGCTAGTCGGTCTGACGGCGGGTCAGGCCGTGGTCTGGTACACCGGGCAGTTCTATGCGCTGTTCTTTCTCACGCAAACGTTGAAGGTCGACGGCACGACCGCCAATATATTGATGGCGCTCGGCTTGCTGATCGGCACCCCGTTTTTTGTCATCTTCGGCACCTTGTCGGACCGGATCGGCCGCAAGCCGATCATCATGGCCGGCTGCCTGATCGCGGCGTTGACATATTTCCCGCTGTTCAAGGCGCTGACGCATTACGCGAATCCTGCGCTGGAAGCTGCGCAATCCCGCGCGCCGATTACCGTGATGGCCGACCCTGCAGAATGCTCGTTCCAGTTCAATCCGGTGGGCACCTCGAAATTCACCTCGTCGTGCGACATTGCGAAGAGTTACCTGTCGAAGGCGGGGTTCAATTACACGAATGTCGCCGGGCCTGCCGGGTTGCCCGCGCAGATCAAGATTGGCGACGAGGTGATCACGTCATATGACGCCAAAGCAATCGATGCCAAAGCGAGCGGCGCAGCATTCGACAAAAAGATGAGCACCACGCTCCGCGCCGATGGTTATCCGCTGAAAGCCGACCCCGCGCAGATCAATAAACCGATGACCGTGGTGATCCTCGCGATTCTGGTGATCTATGTGGCGATGGTGTATGGGCCCATTGCCGCAATGCTGGTCGAGATGTTCCCTACGCGCATCCGCTATACGTCAATGTCGCTGCCCTATCACATCGGTAATGGGTGGTTCGGGGGGTTTCTGCCGGCGACCGCGTTCGCGATCGTGGCGGCGAACGGGAATATTTACTCCGGGCTGTGGTATCCGATCGTCATTGCGCTGGCGACGTTCGTGATCGGGATGCTGTTCGTTAAGGAGACGAAGGACCGGGATATTTATGCGGCGGATTGAAGGGGGTTAAGGCTGCGATTGTCGATGTGTCGATGACGCGATACGGCAGTTGCGGCCCAACTTGTCTGCGTCACACTGCGGACTGACGCGGCAGCCACTAGGTCGACGCAGTTGCAGTAACCCGCGCCGCTGAGCCGCGAGAAAACTTTTGTGAACGTTTCCGTTAAAAGATGTTGACAGCAAAAGACCATCCTTGCATAATTCTGTCTCTGGCGAATTAGCTCAGTTGGTTAGAGCAACGGAATCATAATCCGCGGGTCCGGGGTTCGAGTCCCTGATTCGCCACCAAGTTTGACGCAATAGCCCGCTGCTCCGAAAGGACAGCGGGTTTTTGTTTTGCGCGTACTGAGCCACTGCGCATAAACGGTTTCACCACATCTTCCGACATCGCGTCGGCAGTTATCGCCTTCATCTCACGGATCATGTGCTAACAGAGGGTTGAACATTCACATGCGGCAGTCATCCGAATAGATCAAACGAAAAATTGGCCTGCTTCGAGCGGCCGTCGCTCTCCTCTACGACCTGTCCAATTGGATCTTTCCAGCACGTCATTCGTTTCGCCACGGCGATAGCGCCGTTCGATCGCGAGCGCGACGGTCACGACGTGCAGTTGGAGGAGCGGGCATTCGGCGCGGGCGTTGCGATGACAGAAGATCCGGCGACCAGCACTCTGAACGCGGGCATTGCGACCTAGCTGTTCGGCACCGGGGCGGTGTCGTCGTCCTACGTTGTTAGGATCCACGATTGCCACGAAAACTTCACGCGCAAATCACCGAACATGTGCAATCGCTTCCGCCACCGCGTCTATCTCATGCTCGGTATTGCACACACTGATCGACCGATCCTCAAGCCGGTTCTTGATCACTTCAACCATTGGTGAAAGAATTGCTTCCCAAGAATGGTACGTTTCAATATAACCTCGTGCAGATTTTGCCATCCGGTCCGCTGCTGATCGGTCATCCAAAAGAAGCAAAACTGCATCGGCAAAGCCCTGAGCATCATTAGCGATGCTGATCTCGATGCCCGGCCGAGCTTGGAATCCCTCTAGCCCCCTCTCGGTTGAAACTGTTGGTAAGCCCAATGCCATATATTCCAGAATCTTGTTCTGAACACCAGCCCCCAGCCGTAGCGGGCAAACACCCACAGCTCCGCCTCGAGCCGCATCAGGAATGCTCGGGACCTCCCCGGTCACATCAACACCTGAGAACGCCGACAGTATTTTTGCTTTTTCGGAAGAAATTCTCCCTATCAGCTTAAGTCGTACATCGGAACGGACACCCCGGATCAACGGAAGGATTTCCGATGCCATGTAGAAAGCCGCATCAAAGTTCTGCAGACTGCTCATATTGCCGATAAAAATTAAGGTAGATCCGGCACGAGAGAACTGGTAAGGAAAAGCGGCGAAATCGACCCCATTCGAGACGACGTGCACCTTCCCCAATCGCTCTGGAAACTCGCCAAACAGATGCTGTCGATCAATGGCGGACACTAAGAACGAGTCGCTGAATCTATCAACGATTTCTCGCTCATATCGAAGTAACCTCTTGCTTTCGACTCGATAAATCGTCGCTCTGATGTCGCTCGTCTTATTCTTCGAATGACGCACGCGCTCGTAGTTCAGCGAAATGGCGTCAGTCATTTCGAGGAACTGAACCCCAAAATCACTCACATACTCTGCCACTCGAATCAAATGACCAAGCGAACCGTCATGTTCCCGCATCAACTGCTGCGCGCGCTTTCGGAATAATCTGTTTCTGTAATACGCTACCTGCAAAGGGGTCGAACTGAAAGCTGCCAATAAACAGTTTAGATAAGACCGCCACTTCGGCAAATACACCTTATGGATCTCCTTGAACACGCCGTCGGTCGGAACGGACATTTCCATGTCACTGTATCTGTCACAAAAGCTCAACAAGGAAAGATCGAAATATCTTGATAAAATCTTACACACAAAATAAATTCGCAGCCGCTCTCCTCCAATAACCGGATAAGGATACCGAGACGTCAAAATGAGTAACTTTTTCCTTTTCATGTTTTTTAGCCGAATATACTGAACGAAAAATCACGGGCCGAAAAGTTGATTTCGTCGCTAAGTAATGCCTTCGGCCCGACGTCTTGCAAAAGCACGGAGGCGGGTGCGGATCCGATCGCTCCTTCTCCGCCATGATTTGACATCTTTAATGACACGTCGATTCTATTCATGAAATTACAATCTGTCATTATACCTACTATCATTTTTACCTTTGAAATTCGATACCCCGCACGTTTCCAATGCCAAGATCCTTGACGTCTATTCAAGCAGTAATTAGACCCGCTTCCATCATATTGCGAACTACTTTAGAAATCGAATTTTTCAACGCATAATTCGCGAGGAACAAATCTCGATTTTCTCTATGAGGAGCGCCATCGCTTCTCCGAAGCGTCTCAACCATTTTGCATAGAGCGGAATGCAGTTGAACATCGGAGTGGTAAGAAACAACATAGTGCGATCCAATCGTTGCCTCGTATCCAATGAGAGATTCAGGACTTGCTATAACTGGCAGACCCGCACGAAGTGCCTCAGCAATCTTTGTCTTCATCCCTCCTCCTGTGCAGACCGGAGACAAGTAAATGTGGCTCGCTGCAAACAACGCCTGCATTTCCGCATCGTCCGGGTCGGAAACAATCGTGAGATTCGGGCAGGATGAATGGAAATCTTTGGCCGCTCGCCCTGCGGCAATAAATTCAAAATTACGCGGATATAACGCAGCGATTCGGTTGAATTCCTCGATAGCACGTTGATTCGGAGGGTAACTAAAAGACGCGGTAAAGAGTACGCGGATACAGCCTTTGTTAAGCAAGTTCCCTCGCCCGAATTGATGCGTGTCGGGGAGTGAAAACGGAAATACCATGGATCGCGCCTTCGAGCCTCGCCCTGCTGCGAAACGGTCGCGGTCTGCTTCCGTGATAAACAACACAAGGTCGGCGTAACGGTAGGCAAGTGTTTGGCAAATTAGCAACTCCAAATAATCGACTGTTCCGACGATACGTCGCAAAAGGCTAGCGTCAAGATACGATCGAGCGACATCCGTTTCAATGTTATCAAAAGCTATAATTACCGTCGCATCCCAGCACACCAATCGTGCAATAAGCACCAGCCATCCGTTACGCGAATTCTGAAAAACTATGTATTTAGAACGACGAATTCTCTTAACTATCGAAAATAAATAAAACATCAAAAACGAAGGACTTCCAAGCAACCTTGAAAAAATGTCGCTTAAGGCCGTTTTAGGCACCGCATGGATAATGCAGTTGTCGTCAAGCATCGCACGATTATTTTCCGAATTCTTTTTGCAAATGACCTGCGTCTTCCCGAGTTCCATACAGAACGACAACAGTTGACGAGCATACATTCCGCCACCCGTCATCTCATCGATCGCATTAAGCGTGGTCAAAACAACCGTTCCTTTGGCATTCATCGCCGCATCTCCCCGACATGAAACGCGATCTGCGTCGTATATGTGGAAAGCGAAAATGTGTTTGCGACCCATTCTGCCGTGTCTAGATTCCCACTCGAACTTAAAAGAGCCTGCCCGATATGGATAACTGCCTTCGGATCAACGCTCTCTGGGCTAGACAGCAGGCCGCACGTATGGGGTCTGATTCGGTTTATGAAATGAATCGCGCCAACATCCGTACCGATGACTGCCACACCACTGGCAAGCGCTTCCAGTGTTACCATTTCAAATCCTTCATAATAAGAAGGAAGTATCAGCACGTCCGATTCAGTCAAAATATCAGCGACTGCCTGCAATGAACACCCTTCAATCACTTTCACATTCCGCTTTCCTATGAACTGCTCGCCTTCTCGCTTCGACGTAGTCATAAGCGTCAGTTTTACCGCAGTATGGACAGCAACCCATTGCGAAAATTCGACAAGGCTTGCTAGACCTTTACCCGCCTCAAGACGACCTACAAATATGAGCCGCAATTGATCTGATGATTTCCTTCGAAATGGGGAGAACAGTGTCGAGTCGACGCAGTTTGGGACGATATGTACGCGGTTCGAGCAAATTTGGTAAAGCGAGGTCAACTCGTCTGCAACTCGATCAGATACAGCCAACACTCTACGAGCTCTCCGAAACGTCAATCCTTCTAACATCGCCGTAACTCGGAGAGCGCGGAATGGCACGATGGAGTGAAGCGCACGGATGTATCCCGCGGTGGTGCCATGAGCGACCGCTATATCTGCAGAAAAAAACGGCAGAGTACCGCCGTGAGCGACGACGAGATTGAAATTCTTCCGCTGCCAACCTGCGAAAAACGATGCGGCCAGGGGAAACAAATAGGTTCGAAATCGTCCAAAAATACGCAAAAACGGAAAATTCTCTTTGGAAATAAGCACTACGCTTGCGTCGCCCAGCGCGTTGCACCAATATGACACGACGCGCTCGACGCCACCGCCGTTCTTGCTGCCGTTATACGAGACGAGCAAAATCTTTGATTTCACGCCAATACCTTTTTCGCAAACGTCGATATTCGTCCAATGATAAAACTCACCGTCATCACGACGGCGCTTCGACGCATCCCCAAAATTCGGAGGATACGTCGATTTTTGCGTAGAAAATAGAACGTATTCCAAACCGAGTCCCATTCGTAGGAAAGTCGCCCCCCGCTTCTGGCTCCTCCGACTGTCTGTCCACGAGGCAAATTTATCTGGCAAGCGCGCGAGTCGAAATATATCGAAGCGCCATTATATTTGGCTCGTATTAGAAAATCTGTTTCTTCCCGAAAACAATTCCCGGAATACGACTCGTCGAACAAAATCTTCTTTGCACAATCCGTCTTTATTAGAAAGCTTGCATGGCACATAGGGACTGCTATCGGGCAGCCGACCTTTTTCGTAGGATCGAGCCATAGTCGTGCGATGTTCGCAATATCACTAACGCAGTTTGCCGATACGTCGTGCCGACGCATACAGTCCTCAATGGATTCCGCATCTCTCATGTACAACGCCCGTGCGCCAACAATGTCAGCATCATGTTGCGACATCGTTTCCAAAAGATACTGAATCGAATTAGGCATTAGAACGCTGTCATCGTCGCCAAAATAAATGTATTTTGTTTTAGTCTCCGCAATTCCCCGATTTTTTGAGAATGTCTGCTTACGATTAACTTCATTCCTGAAATAACGGAGCCGTCCCCATTTCTCGCTTAGTTTAAATAGAACACCTTGCGTTTCGTCAGATGACGCATCATCGATGACAATTATTTCAGCGACGTTCTGCTGGAGATACGTAGGCAGCACTTCACTCAGAAGCCGTCCTCGATTGTACGAAGGAATTACGACCGTGACGCTTTCCATTTATTTACGCACCAAATAATGAAGATGGCTTTTAAGCAAGACGGCAACGCATAAAATACGGTTTCGCGGGGGGTAAATATGATCGCTGGCCATGTTGCCATAAATACATAAAACTCGTCACCCCCTCTTCTGGACACAAATATTATTTTTTTCAGGAATTTCATGAAGAATGCAAATCCGAATAGCGATGGTATGCCGATAAGGGCAAAATGGCCCGATGCAAGATAAATTTCAGAAACGAAGCTTGTACCGAGTCCATTACCTTGCAAGTAGGCGTCAGGGTTCTCTGCATACGCCAACCTATGCGCAAACGACCACCCGTGAAGCGCCAACTCCTGGTTGTTCGACTGCGGAGCAAAATGAAACAGCACGTTGAATGCGCTCCAAAGCGGCGAAGCAACGGCCTTCCATCCCGTTATGACATCGAATGCTTTGTCAGCAACGGTGAAAAATATGACATTGATTGAAATTCCTTGTGCGTAGACGAACCACTGCAGGGATGTAAAAAATCCTTGAGCATCCGCTACGTCTTCCACGCGCGCCCGACCGGCCCAATCAGCTAGGTATGCCAAAACGCAGAAAACCGGGAGAACGACTGCAGGACGTAGCTTAATTTTGTATAGGTAAGCGAACGCCCAGCACGTTACTAAGAACGAACAAAAGAATTCTCCGCGTGCGCCGTTTGCAAGTGAGAGGGCAGACAGCAATGTGAAAACAATGACTTGGATGAATACGTTCTTTTTTCCCGTTGGACGCCCGGCCAGATAAAGCAGGAATCCCAGTTGATAAAATGAGGCAAGAACATTTACAAGTGGGTTCAGACTTGCCGTGTCGTCAACATATAGAGATAAGTAGCCCTCGCTCTGCAAGAGATTAAAGAAATGCCACGCCCGATAGAGATAAAATGGCAGACCTAGGAGCTGTAGGTACAGTCCAATTCTGACCTTGGTCGTGTCATGACCGATGTGATCATCCGAGAAATGAGGCTTCTTCCATCCGATCATCGAAAATCCAAATATTACATTTGACAAGACCAGCAACCCTTTCCTGACGGTTTCGTCGTCGTGATAAGTTACTAAAAACCAATCTGAATATTGGTAGTTACCAATATTCGAAAAAGTCGTCAGAAAAATACGAGAATAAAGAAACAAAAAACAGCAAATTGCAAATAATATTATTGGACCAGGGGCTTGAACGAAAAACAATCCAACTAAATACGCACCAAATAAAAGGCAAACGATCACTGCGAGCCCGTTGGTCGATAATGCATGGTCTGTAGTCGACGAATACAGCAGAATCCAAATGAGTGGAATACCTATATAACGTAGGAACGTCTTCATGATTTCCGCGCTTGCATGATTCGGAACAGCATCAGAAGCGGTACCACGCAAGCGGCGAAAAGCACAGCCAGGGCAACTCCATTCGGTCCCGAAAGAATACTGGTCGCGATGAATGCAGGCAGCGCAAATGCGGCCACCGTGCCATGTATCGCTTTCAATGCGACATCCATCCTCCTCGGCATCAAATATAAGACTCCTAGAACGTTGTCTAGTGCAACGAAGATCGGCGTGACAACAAGGATTTGCGCAACTTTTATTGCGCCCATATATTGACTGCCAAATGCTTTTTGTACAATTATTGGCAAAGATAAAAGCAAGATAATACAGATTGCAGCAATTCCACCGACTTGGAAGATCAACGCAAATTTAAAATACGAACTACCTTTCTTCCCATCGTTCATCCATGTAGTCATTCTTGGATAGATTACTTGCGAGATAGGCCCAATCAGCGCAACGACGGCGGCTCGAATTTTGTCCCCTATCGCATAAATGGAGACGGCCGCTGGAGTCGCAATAATGCCTACGGTAATCATCGCTCCCTGGGTGTATATGCTGGTGCTCACCGAGGCGATGAATACGCTTTTCCCCTCCTGCAGGTGCATCGCTACGTCGCCGGGATACAGCTTCAACTCCCGAAGGTATCCACAACGATGCAAATTCATGAGAAGGACAATACCGGCAACCAAACTGGGGATTGTGATAAAGAAAGCCGCCCAATATAACTCGTTGACGTTGCTCCGCATGAGGAACAGCGGGAGGATAGCGACTAAGCGAGCCATTACCAACACCGAAGTAGCGTAAGCTAGCTTGCCAACCCCCTGATAAAACCATGTGACCAGTACGACGTTTCCAAGCGGTAACAGCATTGCCAAGCAACAGGTAACGGCGAGTTTCTCGCGCGCAAAAATTGCAACTACGGGTACGACAATTACTGCCATGCAAACGAATAGCATTAGCCTTGTGCACAACGCTGCCGTGAGGTAACGATCCAGGGCGGATAAATTACTATTGTTGATAGACACATAGCGACTGCCAACAAGGCCATATCCGTAGTCGACTACGTTATAAATGTAGCCGACTATCGCGAGCGCCAGCATGAGGATTCCGAAGTCCACGGGCCCCAGAAGCGTTGCGAGACGCGGTAGATAGAGAAGCGGTACAAACATGGTGAGCAACTGCATCCCGTACAGCAGTGCAGTGCTCGTGATGACACTTTGGATGCGCCCGTTCTGAACAGCGGCGGTACGAGCTTCCATATAATTAAGAAATGACCTGCGTCGTTCGCGTGACATGACGATACCTATATGACGTCAAGCCGATCCACGCTTGTGCCGGAATGACCAAGAATCTTTCAGATCGCGGAACAGTTTCGAATAGGGTGCCAGCATGCCGCTGCGTCTAGCAATCGAATAAACCGATCCAGTCAAGAACCCAAGAACAAATCCAATCATTATTATCAGAGAACGCCTTGGCCAGGAGCGCTTCTCCGGTGCCTGCGCGCGATCTATCTGCTGAACAAGCGGTCCCTCTTTGGCCTCGTCCAGGCGTGCGATGTCCGCTTGTTTCGTCAAGTTGTCTAGAATCGCCTGCTGATATTTGAGCTCTCGATAGGTCCTCAAATTCTTTAGTGCGTTCGCGTTTTGATTCGAGCCAGTCCCACGCGTTACGTCTCGTCGGCCTCCTTCAACTTCTGCGAGCTTGCTCTGCAGTCCCTGCAACTGTGATTGAGCCCATTTCATATCATGATTTTCGGCTGTGGCAAACGTAGCCAGCGAATCGATTTGAACTTGCATGGCGACAATCTGACCGCGCAGGGTCGCAGCCTGCTGTATCGCTTCTTGCGTCTGGCCATCAATGCTAAGGATACCTGAGCGAGCCTGTACATCAAGTAATTGATTCTCTAACGCTGACACCTTATCGCGGGTCTGCGCGATTTGCTGATCGAGAAACAACAGGCTTTGCTGTGCATCCGTCACAGCAATCCGATCAAGCAAATCGCGTAACGCTGGGATGACGGCATTGACTAACGCTGCAGCGAAAACGGGGTCCTTGTCCTCGCCCGCGAGATCGATCAGTCCAGATTTTTTATCGTCTGTCACTTGCAAGTGATTCTTCAATGCAAGCCGTGCATCAATCATCGTCTTCGCTTTGTATCGTGTTCTCAAATCGAATTGTCGAATCAATGCGTCCAGCACAGTATCGCTGGTGATGAAGCGGATATACATATCATCGGAGTTCCTTGCCCCAATGGCAGAACCCGCTACGCCGGCCAATGCACCCAAGTTGGCCAACGCATTGCCTGAGTCCGTTCGATGTTTCGGAGGCAAGACAATCGAGTTGGCGGTATACATCGGTTGCAAAAGTAGAGAAATACCTAATGCAACACCCGAACATGCAGCAGTGACCATCAGTACCGTCCGCTTTTCTTTGCCCAGAAGCGTCAAGATTCTAATCAGCGAAAAGAGGGGTAGCGACCGAACGTAAGCAATATTATGACCACCAGCTTTTTCTCGTGTTTCGATATTCATACTATTTAAGTACCCGAATGGCAGCCGCACCCAGGCCAAAGTTCGCAAGAACCTGAGACCAATCTTTCAGGCCACCGATGAACTTCGTCATCGGTGAACGTCGATCCAATTTCTCCGGTACCACCACCGTGTCGCCCGGCATTAAATCCGTGCCTCCAAACGATTTGAACCAGCCGGTATTCCCTGCCGAGACGACACTGCCATCGGCACGCAACACAAACGCCGATCGCATATTCGCTGCATCTTGCTGCACGCCGGCGACGCGCAACGCGGTCTCCACCGTTCGATGCGGCTTCCAGACAAGAGCATTATCATTATCGACAGCGCCCATAGCAGTGACGAAGGCGGGTGTCGGCGGGACGTAAATCGCATCACCATCTTCGAGTGGGAGATCCGGCAGATCTGCAATCGCGGTCGAGTGAGGGTTGAGCTCAAGTGAAACGCGACCCGATGGTTTAAGCGCACGCAAACGATCGAGTTGCGCCTGTTGCGCCTGTTGCATCTGGGTTTGAAGCGGTTTGCTATCGGCGTTAGCGGGCAGGTTGGCCATCGCCGAGGCCAACTGACCTGCGCCTTTTTGTTCTGCACGCTGCAGAGCCTCATCCAGATTCCGCTGTTGCTGCGCCCGCGTCGCTTCACGCGTAAATACCGTTCCGAAAAGATAAGCATCCGGTGTTACACCACCTGCGCGCTGGATCACTTGTTGCAATGTCTCATTCGAGTGCAACTGATACACCCCCGGCGCACGCACTTCGCCATCGACACGAACGAGCCGCGTACTGTCCGCCAGCGGTGCGCGCAAATCCTTCTTGCCGAAAATGGTGACCACATCGCCCGGTTGCAAAATCAAATTCGCACCGGGATCTTTTTTCAGAACAAGATCACTTAGATTGAACGGGATCAAGTTTTCCTTTAACGTTACAGGGTTAATCCGTTCGACAACCGCATAGCCCCAGTTCGGCTCATCGACAAGGTTGCGCACGTCGTTGGAAACGTCTTTCTTCGGCGCCCGTGGATGGTCAAATTCGACCAACACGTTCTTTCTCAAGAAATAGTCCGGCGTGAGCAACGCCTCCGGCGACGGAATGAGGTCCGCCAGTGTCATGCCCGCGCTATACGGATAGCGTAATGGCGCAGCGACATTGCCTCGCAGCGTCACCGCATTCGCGAACTTTGGATCGACATTGAATAGCGTAACCACGTCGCCACTACGCACCGGCGTGGATAGCCCTGTCGCGTCCAGACTGAGCGTTTCTACTGAGTGCGGCGCAGCACTGTCCTGGGGGCTTATTCGCTCAACCTGCGCCTTGTCTATTTTCGTCAAGACATTCGCGCCACCCGCGTAGTGCAGCACTTGACCAAGTGACTCTGTCTGTTCACGCAATTCATAGATGGCCGGCGTATCCAGCGCCCCCAGCACGGCCACTCGGGGCCCGGCGGGCGGTATCACAATGACGTCGCCCGACAGCAGATGCACATCGCCCTTTCCGCTGCCTTGCGTGAGGAAGTCGTACATGTCCACGGTCGCGACCACGGCGCCATGACGGCGCAGTTGAATCGCCCGCAGCGATCCTGTCGGGGCGGGACCGCCTGCGGCAACGAGCGCGCTGACTAACGTCGAAAGGCTCGACACCGTGTAGGCACCAGGTGCCGCAGCACGACCTACGACGTAGATTTGAATCGAGCGTAAGCGCCCCAGCGACGCGCTGAGGCTAAAGTTCGTGTAGTAACGACCGACGGCCCGCTTCAATGTCGCATCTAGATCGGATGCATGCGTGCCCGCAACTGCGACGACGCCCACTTTTGGAATGGATATTTGACCATTCCGGTCTACCGTCAAGCGAAGATCCGCGTCCACGCCTCCCCAGGTACGCAACATGACTTCGTCGCCGGGGCCTAGCACGTAGTCGTCCGGTGCCGGCGTGTTTTGATACGCATTAGCGGACGGTAGATCGCGTTCGGCAAAAAACTGATAGCCGAACAATGGCAAATGCTTGCCCGTGGTCTGCGTGACGAATCGCTCGAACAGCGTCGGGGGTACCGGTGGCACCTGGATAGGCGATACGACGGGGTTACCGTGCTCCTCACGTGAGGCGGGCATCGGGCCTGACGCCCCATCATTAGCCAGGCTGGTTGCAAGGCCGCCTTTCGATCGCGCATCACTCGTGTTGAGGTCTGCGGGACCTCCCGATAGGTCGATGGCGTTCGTCGAACTTGCCGCTAACATCGGCGCGGGTAACGACGATAAAGGCGGTAAAGGCGGCAACACGACAGATGATGGTCGCGACTGCTGCGCATAGGCCGGTGACAGAGCGATGCACATCGACATGGCGAGCGCCCGCAGCCCCAACCCGATACGGCGGACCAGCGTTCGTCGACTCAGAACGGGCGCAATAGGAGACTTCACAAACACGGTCATTAATGACGAAAATCGTAGGAGAAGCTGTTTAATCATCCGACAGGAAGTCCAATTTTCCGACTGCTGCCATCTTGATTCCCGGACCGGATTCAACCTGAAAGAGCGGTATCGGTCCTGCCCTATCCTCGTACCGATGGCGGGCGTTGGCTCGAGCCATCTGGGTCTATCAATCCATCGGTAAGAGTCGATCCGGACGACCACCAAAATAACATTTTTGGTGTCCTAAATTTAACGATGGAACCATAAACCGCCACATAGATTACGATAAATGCTATGGCTGAGACGAGAAGCCAAACGGAGTCATTCCAAAACAGCGTTGCCGGCACGACGGCAAAGAGGTTGAGGACCCAGAGATACGGCGAGGTCGCCGCATTTCGCTTTTGCGGAGTGAGATGATGGCGATGCCTGGTGCGGATTAAAACGATGCGCCGATAGAGCAGTGTATGAAGGTGGACCCCGTCTGCCGCACTTGGCGATGCACCGCGAACGAAGGTTCTTCTATAAATCGAAAACAGGGTCTCAAACAATGGATAGAGCCCGACGATCGAATATCCGGGCGACACGCTCGGGTGTCTTGCGATCAACAACACGACGGATTCCGCTAGCATAAAGCCGATGAAATAAGCCCCCCCGTCGCCGAGGAAGATCGCACCACGCGGAAAATTCCATAACCAGAATCCCATGATGGCGCCGATCATACTCAGCGCAACGAGCAGTACTAACGGGTCATTAACCTGCACCGATACCCATGCGATAGACGCAAATATCGTCATCGCTACCATCGAAGCCAGTCCGTTGAAGCCGTCAATGATATTGATCGAATGGGTTAGCCCCGCGACGGCCAGCACCGTGAAACCAACAGCGAAGATCGAAAGAGAGAGCAGGCTGCTCATCCCCGGTAGATCGACATGTTGAATAACCGCATGCAAGGCTAAACAGGGCGCATAGGCAGCAGCGATCGCGCACAGCATGCGCATGCGAGGCGTGACGTGCTTGGTCACGTCTTCGATCAGACCCGCTCCGAAAGCCGGAAGCGAACAAGCGAGTAGAACACTTATCTCATGCGCACATAAGGTGTGGAAGTACGTCGCCCACATCGCGCAAGCGAAGTACGCGCAGAATATCGCGACGCCGCCAATGCGCGGAACCGGCAACACGTGATTTTTCTGGACCGATTGCAAGTCATCGTCCAGTAACCGCCGACCGCCTAGAGAAGAAAACTGAACCAAGCTCCAGGTTCCAAAAAATGACGCAATAAATCCGATTAGTACAATGATCATTGAACGATGGATTAACAGGCATTGCAAAAGAAATCGTCACGGATTTTCAACTTTTACGACGGTGCATTAAGAATAACAATGCCATTAGTCGAGCACTTATTAGTCAACCCATATCAACCCATATCAACCCATATCAACCCATATCAACCCATATCAACCCATATCAACCCATAAATATCATGCACTTTTTTCGATAAATCATCTTGATAATAGCCGGGTATTTTGTATTTATTTCATCGCACACTCAATAGGATCCGTCCTAAATGTGACTTCTTCTTAAGATTTATTAGATTTCTAAACAAAGCTATACTCTTCGTTTTCTTTCAGCCACATCCATCGCATGACTGCTCTCGATTTCCGACAAGTAGATGTCTTCAGCGCCGCCCCGTTCATGGGCAATCCGGTCGCGGTCGTGACGAACG
Source organism: uncultured Robbsia sp. (assembly GCA_963922375.1). Taxonomy (GTDB): domain Bacteria; phylum Pseudomonadota; class Gammaproteobacteria; order Burkholderiales; family Burkholderiaceae; genus Robbsia. The sequence continues at coordinate 1,755 of CAWUJR010000025.1, read as the reverse complement.
CCGATACGCTCAGCGATACGCAGATGCAAACCATCGCGCGATGGACAAATCTCAGCGAAACCACCTTTACCCTGCCCTCGCGCGACCCTCACGCCGACTATCGTGTGCGTATCTTCACCGCATCGCGCGAGATGCCGTTCGCCGGGCATCCGACACTGGGGACCTGCCATGCATGGCTGGAAGCGGGCGGCCAGCCAAAAGGCCGGGACATCATCCAGGAATGTGAAATAGGCTTGGTCCGCGTTCGCCGGTTGTCCGACGGATTGGCGTTTGCTGCACCGCCGCTGCTTGTTTCCGGCGCACTCGATGCGGATTTACTGGCGCGGGTGCGCGGTGGACTGGGGCTGGCGGCGTCCGAAGTCGTCGATGCGCAGTGGGTCGACAACGGTGCCGGCTGGCTTGTGTTGATGTTGAAGGACCGGAAGCGCGTGCTCAGTCTTCGGCCGGACTATACGCAGTTGGTGGGGTTGGCGATCGGGGTGATTGCCCCTTTCGACCCGGAGCGGGACGGTCGAGATGCGCACTTCGAAGTACGGGCCTTCGTCGCCGGCGATGCGATGACGGAAGATCCAGCGACGGGGAGTTTGAACGCTGGTATCGCGACCTGGTTGTTTGGGAACGGTTCGGTATCGTCGTCTTATGTTGTCAGCCAAGGGACGGCCATTGGACGAGCGGCGAAGATCTCCGTCGATAGGTTCGACGGCGAGATATGGGTGGGTGGCCAAGCGACGACGTGTGTGAAGGGGCTGCTGACGGTCTGATGATGTGCCCCTGCACTGCCATCGTCTGAGGCGACAGTAAGAGAAGCAACGCTACCGTACGCTGTGGTTTCTACTGCATCGTCGATTGAGATGGTCGTCCAACCACCGCAGCAATGACGCTAATTGTTTGCCGTATCGGGTGCCGTCTGGCTCAATACCGCTGCCCCTACCCCCACGGTCGACAATCCGCCATCGGTGACATAGGGAATCAAACCGTCGCCCACGATACGCTCGACGGTCGCGCGCTGGCAGGCGGTATCATCCGGCGCGCAATAATCGATCGATAGTACCGGCAGCTTGTATTGATTTCGTATGGTATAGGCCTGTCCGAGCAGCCAGTCGCGATCCGCTTGCGGCACTTGCGTATAAACCTGCTTGCCCGCATTCCAGCCGCTATACGACGACTCGAACGCCACCATGAAGACCTGGTCGTGCAACTGCGGCAACACTTCGAAGCCACGATTGAAGATCAATTGCGCACTCGGGTAACGGCTCTTGAGCGCGCGGATCACTTTCACCAATCCGGCTTGCTGCGCTGCGCGTTGTGCGTCGGTATGCGAAATCAGTTGGTATGAATCCAGCGTGTCGAGGAAAAAGCCACGATAGCCTTTGCGCCAGAGTGGCGTAACCACCTGATCGACGAAAAACTTTGGCCATCCCGCCGCCGTCTGATCGACGACATGCGATGCCCAGTCCTTGTTGATGCTCGGCATCCAGGCCTTCGGCACATCGGCAAAGTACGCGCGATGGGGATTGATCTCGCCTACGCTGACATAGGCGAACCAGACCGTATGCGCGGCGGTGGCAGATCCCGCATCGGGACCGCCCTGCGGCTGAATTTGCGGGTTAGTCGCCGCGCTGCTTACGGCACTTCCTGCGACATGACTGACGGCATCCCCCGTATCGTTGCTGGCAACGTCGGTCCCGGATTCGCTTCGCGCATTGGCATTGGCATTGGCATTGGCATTGGCATTGGCATTGGCATTGGCATTGG
>CAWUJR010000024.1:0-19058 GCA_963922375.1 uncultured Robbsia sp. | reverse complement strand
ACGGTAACGTGTCACGATCTCGTGAAGGCGCCGTCTAGATCTCTCGCTGCGATGCGAACAGAGGTTCGCCCCGCAAGTCATCCAGCGTTGCCGGGCTATCCTGATGTGCTCGCTCGGTCGAGCCGATAATGGCGTGCCGATCGGTTTCATTCGTGGCAAACGCCGCTGCCGCTGCATCGGCGCGTCGCAGCGCCATCTCCGGCACCAGGTCCATCTCGAGATAGTTGCGCAGTGCCGCAGCGGCAACCGAGTTAGCCCGCTCGATCAGCCACTGTTCGACACACTCCAAGAATGCCATCACCGTATCCGCCCCGTGCTCCACTTCGTACTCCTGCCGGACTTCCTCGATACCCGAGCGCAATGTCAATGCGCGCTTGCTGCGGATATGCGAAGCGCCGCGCGCAACCACGCTGCCCAGATGCAAGCGGATAAAGGCATGCGCATCGTCGTGCGGTTTCTGCGAGGCGGACTTGATGTTCAGCACCGATAGGCTCCTGAATCTGAAAAGCACATACCGTCGCGGCGATGATCACAGATGCATTGCACATGTGTGATCGTCCATCGCGAGGCGGCGCTGTTACCCCGTTATTTTTCTGATGTCCGCCTGAAGCGGACTGGCCATTTCCTACTGTTGGCACAGAATACGCAATCGGCCATCGCACCTCGGTACGTGAGCGAACACTACCTGGTAGAAGCCCTGATAAGCGCTGAGACGCACGGTGGAAGCATTGGAGAACGCAACAGGGATATACCGGCGGATATACCGGAGACGAATCGGGGACACTTCGGCGGCACAGCAAAGACAAAGCGGAGACAAAGCGATGGCAAAGCAGGGAGAAAGCAGGAATACAGCGGAGACTCAGCAGAGACCCAGCCGAAACTCAGCGTAGACTGAGCGAGATACAACGGATGGTCGTGCAAAAAAACGGAGATGGTCTCTCGACTCATCCCCGTTCAATCTGATGCGCAAGCGGCTAGGCAACGCATCAGTCCTACTTTCCCATCGTGCGATATGACCTACGCGCCGGACGTCCTCACTCTGACCATTCGACCATGAAAATTAACGGTACCATCAGCAACGTGCGGCAACGCGATGATCAACGACGAACCACTTCTCCTGCCGGCACGCGTGCCGGCTCCCGCAACATCATGCCGGCGGTCCAACGGCGGCTGGCAAGATTCGATTCTGTGACCTCTTCCGCATCGGCCAGCGCGCTTGCACGTTCACGCAGTCGCGAGAATTCGTCTCGAACGATCGAATAGCATTCGCAGCATGCCGCTTCCAGCCGCGCACGGTCCAGCACGGTGATCCGTCCGCGCATATGGGAGATGATGCCCGCCTGCTCAAGCTTGCCCGTGGCTTCGGTGACGCCCTCGCGACGCACGCCCAACATATTCGCAATCGACTGATGCGTGATCGACAACTGATCAGCTTGCGCGCGATCCAGCGCCAGTAACAGCCAGCGGCACAGCTGCTGACTCACCGAGTGGTGGCGGTTGCATGCCGACGATTGCGAAACTTGCGTCAACAACGTTTGCGCATAAAGTAGGATCACCGACCGCATCAGCGGCAGCTCGCTGAAATCGTGCTTCAGGTCGGCCGCCTTGATGCGGTAAGCGAGGCCGGCGGTGCGCACTTCAGCGCGGCTCGGCATCACGTCGCCACCCATCACCAGGGGCAATCCAATCATGCCTTCGTCGCCCACCGAGGCAATCTCCATCGTCGCACCGCTCTTCATCAGCAGCATCAGCGACACGACGGCGGTCACCGGAAAGTACGCGTGCGTGACGCGCTGACCACAATCGTAGAGCAGTCGGCCTGCCGGCAAATGGACCAATTCGAGCGTCGCCGACGGCATGGCGATCCCCGCTGCGGGGTACACCGCCAGCAATCGGTTGCTCTGAATGATCCCCATCGACGCCGCTTTTGTCATATCGCCTCCAACATGGCTTTCGTTAATATCGGACGGTATTGTCCCTAGACTATTCGTATCCCTGATAACACTTGCTCTATCGTTCATTGATCGACATCGGCATCCGCCTCGCATCGAACGTTCGAACGACAGGTCATTGAACAAGGTAAAGCGGGTTTCGTGCCAGCTTCACGAACGCCTTTAAGAAAGCGGAGGCGCACACCGACAGGGGGGCAACTGCTGCTAAGTTATAGCACTTCGTAGCAAAAAACGTTTCTTTTTTGAAAACATTTGTCTGATCGACCCTGCGAGCGAATACTTATGTCGGTCAAAACCGCCCGACCATCACATTTCATTGGCAAACTTTTCCTGCAAAACAGGTAAACAAAGGGTTAACCCTAATCTGGATAACGCTAATAAAACAATTCAGCGGCGTGGCGGTTCGAACGGTCGTTTGATAAGTGTTTCAGATTTGAATCGTTACGCTTAACGATACTTACCAAAAGAAATAACGAAGGTTCAATACGCATATGTGTCGCGACGCACATTCAATACAGTAGACCTTATATCATGTGGCTTACTGCGGAACAAGAGGGTGTCGCACAAGAACAGAAACCTTTTGACCGGAGGGGACGGAACGGCGTTTGACGGAACGTTCTGGCGCGTAAAGACCCTATGCGTCGAATGTGTTTCGCTCTCCACTCGACAGACAAGTCCAGGCGCTATTGTGGCAGTTGGCGGGCGGGGACGACTACCGCGAAGATGCGGTGCCCGATTGAGGATGAATAAGGGGGGAGATAAGACGGAAGAAGATGCGCAGACGCGCGTGTTGAATCTTGCCTAACAGGCGCATCCGGCGCCTCGGCGCCGCCAGATGCAGCTCCGGACGATGCAGGTCAGACAGACTGCAGATCGTCGACGACGACCCGGTAGTGAGCCTCAATGCGATCGAGACTATCTTCGCATGCATCTATCTGGCCACGACTCGTTGCACGAAGCAACCGCAGTTGGCAAACCAGCGATTCGCCAGCAATCTGCTGACTGGCATGCACCGCGCGCTTCGGCTGAGGATAGCCCTCTTCGGTCAACCATTGCAGGTGGGCTGCCAGTAGCTCGAAATGACTTCCCAGTCGGGACAAGGTCGAATAGACATACGCATGCCGATACGCTTCGCCCCCTGCAGAAAGCGTTTCAAGCCCATCGTGAAATGCCTCGCGGAAAGCGGCGATCGGTTGTCGCTTCGGCAGCGCAGCAAGATGATTGCGGAGCAACTGAACGGCGAATGCCGGCACCGCCTCGGCCAACACCGGCGCATCCGAACGGCTTACGCATCGAATCGAGCGAACGTCAGCGGGATCGAACTGGCGTTGCGGCGAGAAGGTATCGAACGCACCGATAAAGTCCACGCCCGTCAATTCGAAGCGCTTCCCCTGCCGATAGTACGACGCCGAACGGCTTGCACCGTCCAGGCGATCGATTGCCACCCGGACAGCCGCATGGCGGACGCCATAGCATTCCGGCATATCGGGCAGATGAAACGCATCCAGATCGACCAGCACGACGTTACCGTCCGCCGTCTGCCGGGCGATATGCGCTTCCAGCGAGTCGTAGGCGGTCACCTCATAGCTGCTCACTCCGTACAGCACCTCGAGATCGCCGGTGGGTATCGTCAGGACCTTGAACTGATCGCGATCGAAATCGATACCTACCGTGCACCCGAGCATCGCCAACGGTTCGAGTCCCCAACCATGCAGCACCTCGACCCACATCGACACATTGGGATTGACCGTGTGCCACGTGCTTTGCCCCGTATGCAACCCGTGCGGGATATGGGCGATCCGCGGAAAGATCTGCGGAACGATCGCAGACGCGTCCATGGTGATGTTTCTAAGTTGCACGGGCGGAAACCATCAAGCGCCGGCTTTGCCGTGCAGGCAGTCGGCAACCGCCGCCGCCAGACTATCGATACTCTGGAACAGATCGCGCGTCAGCAGACGGTCAGGAATCTCGATCTCGAAGGCGTCCTCGATGGCGACCATCACACGCACGCTCGTCACCGATGCAAGACCCGCGGCGTACAAATCCGCATGGTCGCTCAACGTGTCCAGCGGCACATCCAGCAAAGCGGCTTCCGACAGCACTTGGCGCAGCGTCGCTCTGATTTCAGCGTCCTGTGCGGTACCTGTGGATACGGTTGAAGCACTCATCAGCAAATTCTCCTAAGCGATGATTTTTCGTAACGGAATGACGCTATTTGACGCGAAAGCAGTGATTTTCTCCGTTCGCGAGCGCACGCCAAACCGTTCTTTCAAATCGTTACGACCTTTCACAACACCTTACGCCACGGGGCGCAGGTCGTCGTCCGCTGTAGAGCCTTCGCGGCCACGCTGCCCACCCATCAAACGATAGAGCGTGACGCGCGAGATGCCGAGTTCCTGCGCAGCATCGTTCAAACGATTGCGATGCCGCCGCAACGCTTGCTGGATCGCCGCTTGTTCGGCAACGTCGCGCGCTTCGGCCAGCGTGATCGGACGCTGTGTGGCCCATTGCGCCAACTCGAGATCGTCTGCGGTGATCACGCGCCCCTCCGCCATCACGACAGCGCGACGAACGCGATTGATCAGTTCCCGCACATTGCCGGGCCAATCGTAGTTGTACAGCGCCTCGATCGCACCCGAAGAGAAACCGGTAATGCGACGCGCCCCCTCGTCCCGGAAACGCTCCAACATATGCGAGGCGAGCAACTCGATATCGCGGCCGCGTGCGCGTAATGGCGGTTCATCAATGCGCAATACGCAAAGGCGGTGATACAGATCCGATCGAAAGCGGCCCGCACGGACAGCCGCATCGATGTCGACGTGGGTCGCCGAGATTACGCGGACATCCACATTGATCGGTGTGCTGGAACCCAGTCGCTCGATTTGTCCTTCCTGTAGAAACCGCAACAAGCTCGCCTGACTGTCCATCGGCAGATCACCGATTTCGTCTAGGAAAAGCGTGCCCTTATGGGCACTTTCGATTTTGCCGGCGCGACGTTCATGTGCACCAGTGAACGCCCCGCGTTCATAGCCGTACAACTCGGACTGCACCAATGCATGCGGAATGGCCCCGCAGTTGATCGCAACGAACGGGTGGTCCTTGCGACTGGAATTCTGGTGAATTGCTGCGGCAGTCAGCTCTTTGCCGGTACCCGACTCACCCGAGATGAAGACCGGTGCCGTCGTACTCGATACTTTTGCAATATTGCGGAACAAATGCTCCATCGCATCGCTGCTGCCGACCATCGTTCCAATCTGCAGCGGTTGCAAATCGATATTCAACTGCATCATCTGCCAGGCCTGCTCGCCCAACTGCGCAATATCGCTCAACGGTGCCGGCACGCGAAGATAGCCGTGACAATATTTCCCTAGCTGGCGACGATAGAACGGGTCGCGCAACTGGTCCTCATTAACCAACGCGATCCAGACGCTGTGCGGCTGTAAAAAACCTTCTTCCAGCGCAGAGAATTGATCGCGCGCAAAACCACTGGAGAAGTCGACGATCCCCAGGTGCATACGTTTTTTGAAGAACCGCAGCGCGTCCACTGGCGAGGCCAGCGCGCTGACGGCCCAGCCTCTGGCGGTGAGAAACTGTGCCAGCATCTCATCCGGTTTTCTGGACAGATACAGGCAAATTTTTTGAACGGAATCCATTGCTCAATCCTGGGTCGGCCTATTTTTTCCGGAGTGTCAGATCGGGACGCATCCGACCAAGCAATGTTCGGTCGGCGCTTTATTACGGTGCCGCTTTACGCCACGCCGTCGCCGCTGAGGGAGCCCAGGGCGCGCTCAGCACGATGGCAGTTCGACATAGGGGTTTCCGGCTAATGACCGGGATCATTCGGAAACGCAACGCAACTGGCGATCCCTTTGACCCAACACTACACCCGTCCGGCCAACGAGATAAATAAATTGACGTTGGAGCCGTCACGTAATCGATATTGCTCCAGAATATCCAATCTTCAATGTACGATTGGGCACGAAAAAACAACATGCCACGGCAATTTTAGGCAATTATCGCCCGGCCGACGTGTTACGACTGTATCAGTTAGTGTCTACGCCATCGCTTTCAGTAAAAACTGCTGGTCGATCACCTTTCTCATTAATGTATTACCGGCGCACGCTTACGAATGACTATAGCAATATTTTGCAAAGTCAAACCTCACCAGCCTTCCCTCATTGCCGCAGCGAATGCGAAGAATAGCAAGACGCGCTCCGCGGAGCCCACGCATCATACGAACCGGTCTATAGAGCCGCCTTCGTCCTCGCGCCATCTCACATCGTATCCTGCCTTTATCGGAACGCCTTGACCGTCCGTCTCAATTTCAGACGATTTCAGACGATGTCAATGCGGCGTGCAGGACCGCTCAAAAGGGGACATGCTTCCTGTTCTCATATGTTATATTTTATTACACTTTTGCAGCCAGCTTTATTTTTCCTGGGCTACTGGCTTTTTCTCATACGCAAGGGCGTGGACGAAAGTGTGACGTACACGTTCGAATGCGACGTTCGGCAGATGTTCGTCGAAGCGTCGATTGCCTCCGTCGAAAGAGACGCTATGTCGAGCGCATCGCGCTTTGGTTCGAGCAACATGCTTAAATCCTACAAAAGGCCGCTGCTTTATTTACCGCTCGATGGCGGCATGGGAGAATCTTCGATGGGTCCGTCAGACCCTGCCCTGCCAATGCCATCGAGACGACTATGAAACCGACAGATGGACATCTCCCCATCGTCATTCGTCGCGCAGCGACGCTTGAGCCTACGCTGTGGAAGAACGGACGCGGAACCACATGTGAAGTGGCGATATGCCCGGATGGGGCAACGCTGGACGACTTTGTCTGGCGCGCCAGCATGGCGGAAATCGCGACGGACGGGGCGTTCTCGTACTATCCAGGCGTCGACAGGACACTGGTGTTGCTCGGCGGTGCCGGCATGGAGCTGGATCTCAGACTCCAGCCGGACGCCCAGATCCACCACGCATTGCGCGAACCGTTTAAGCCATTCGGCTTCAGCGGCGAAACGCCACTGGAAGCAACGCTCGTCGACGGGCCGACGCACGACTTCAATCTGATGGTACGACGTGACCTGGCTGCCGGTGAGGTTCGCGTCTGGCGCGGTCCCGGGAACTTTCCGCTGCCTGACGATCTGGTGTTGCTGTTCGTCGTGAGAGGTGTCGCGGCACTCCAGGGTGCGGACCCGGGGGACCTGAGCCCGATCATGCTCGATCCGTGCGACAGCGTAAAGTTGAACGGCACGGTCAGACAAGGGCTGTCGGTCGATTTACCGGCCAATGCAATCGCGTTAGCCGTTGGCGTCCGGCTGCACACGGAACCGTCCGATCGGCTCGATCTAGCGCAGGCCATCTAGACAACGCCGCCGCATACGAATGTCGTACAATTTGAGATCATTGTTACGACAATCGCCTAATGCCCGCAGCCGATATATGGCGCTTCGCGCGCTTTCTCCTGGCGCGCATCGCGTCGTCCCTCGCTTTCCAGATGTTGTCGGTCGCCGTCGGCTGGCAAATCTACGCGCAGACGCATAGCCCGTTTGCGCTTGGCATGGTCGGACTGTGTCTGTTTCTGCCGATGGTCTCATTGACGCTGCTGGTCGGCCATTTGGCAGACCGCTTCGACCGCCGTCGCATCGTCGCGACCTGTCAAGCCATTGAGGCACTTAGCGCGGCAGCATTGGCGTCCGGGTTGAGCCTGCATATATTGCCGATACCGCTGGTCTATCTGTTGATCGTCATCGGCGGTAGCGCCCGTGCGTTCGAATCCCCCACGATGGCCACGTTGATCCCGGCGCTCGTTCCTCGAAGCCATCTTCCCCGGGCCACCGCCTGGGCAACGTCGTCGAATCAGCTCGCGCAGATTGTCGGGCCCGCATTCGGCGGTGCGCTGTACACATTGCACGCCGCGGGCGCCTTCGCGGCCTGTGCGGCGCTCTTTCTGTGCGCTGCTATGTTGACCATCATGCTGCCACTCGCCCGCCGTCCCGCGAGCAAGACGCCGGTCAGCATGGCGTCGCTGTTCTCTGGCTTCCACTTCATTCGCAGTCGGCCCGTGATCCTTGGCACGATCTCGCTCGACCTGTTCGCTGTATTGCTCGGGGGGGCCACCGCACTGCTGCCGATATTCGCGGGACACGTCCTGAAGACCGGGCCATCCGGCTTGGGCCTGCTTCGCTCCGCGCCCGCCATCGGCGCGCTGGCAATGTCCGTGTTCTTGGCGCGCGCGCCACTCAAGGGTCCGATCGGCCATATTCTGTTCGGCTCCCTGCTCGTATTCGGCTCGGCAACCGTCGTTTTCGCACTCTCGACCTCGCTGCCCTTGTCACTGGCGGCGTTGGCCATTCTCGGCGCGGCAGACTCGGTCAGTGTGGTGGTCCGGACCACGCTGGTCCAGTTGCAGACGCCCGATGAGATGCTCGGACGCGTCAGCGCCGTGAATATGTTGTTCGTCGGAACATCGAATCAACTGGGCGAATTCGAATCCGGCACGACAGCAGCGCTACTCGGCGCCATACCGGCTGCCGCGCTCGGCGGGATCGGAACCATTGCCGTCAGTCTGTTGTGGATGAAGTTGTTCCCGGCCCTGCTGCAGATGCGCTCGCTCGACGTGCCGGAACCGGCCCCATCATCCGCAGCCGCACCCGCACCCGAGAGATCGCCCGACGGCGCTACAACTGCTGGCCGAGTTCCGCCAGGCGGCAGTCCGTCACATACGCACGCATCGCACGCCGCACGTCAGGACGAAGGTCGTTGAACTCCAGCCCGTATTGCATGGTCGCGGCAACCTCATCCGCAAGCCGCGACGGCGTCAGACTCCGTATGACACTGGCGATCTCGATGCGGGTCGCATGGCCTTGCTCGGCATCGGAATCGGGGTCGCTATCGGCGCGGTCCGGTTCGGCCGCCGTGTAGGCGTTCGTCGCCCGAGCTTGCTCGATGTAGAACATCAATTGCACCTTGTCGCCGACCTTGCCGAGCGGAATGTCGGTGAACAACGAGACGCCCAGCGTATTGATGTCCAGTACGACGCCCAATCCTTCGACATCGGCCTCCGAGCGAAACAGTACCGCCAGACGGGTCGGCACGCGTACGGCACGACGCTCGCGCACTCGGCGGATAAAGCCCGGCGCCGACAACACAAGATACGGAAAGGGACGCGCGCAGACAGCCTCGACCGTGCTGGGAAACAGAAATAACGCCCGCGCACCCACGGCAACCAGTTCGACTTGTTCGCCCGCCGTTACCGTCAGACGCTCACGTCCCAGCGTCGGCGGCGCAATGAACATTCCTCCATGCGATGCGATGCCAAGCACGCGACTGGCATAGGTCAATTTGCCGGCCCCTAGCGGAGGACGCACACCCAATCGCGTGTCGATCGTCAATCGCATGTCTTGCCACGCTATACCGCGATCCGTCTTGGGTGTCGCCGCGGCTGGGGGCCTCGTCTGCGTGGGCGACGCCTCTTTGGACGTCTGTACAGCGCCAGCAGGATCGATCGATTGCCCGGCGTTGACGATGGCACCCGCAGTGGCCCCCGCGGGGGTGCCTGCAACGGCGTCCGGATATGCGGCAGTCGCGCCAACGGGGTGGGGCGTCTGTGAATCGCGACGCATGTCGGCGTCCCGATGCGGACGAAAAAATCGACACAGCGCAGTGCGATCCAATACCCCCGACAATACCGCGCCCCGATCCAGCAAAAGCCGACCGTCCGCATCGACGATACGCGACGCCAACGGCTGCCCTATCGGGATCTCCCGTTCGTCCAAAGGGATCGGCAGCGAACGAGCCGATGGCGTGCTCGACGAACTCAATGCAGCGCCTCCGTTTCGGGTTATCCGATGACCGAGAGTCTAATCGGTATTCGAAGAAACCGTGCACCATCGAAGCGGCCTTTTAGCAAAAATTGCCGTATTGCGTGTTTTGCGTCATCCTTTGCGTTGCTTTCCGACTCCTGCCTCCTTACGACCCTATTCGATGCCGCCCTTGGATCTTCCGCATTGCGATCCGTCGTCTTCCGACGCGCCGTCCCGCGAGGCAACGTACCGCTCGGCCACAGCGCCCTCGCAGCCATTGCCTCCGACCGATGGCGTTGCATCGGTGATTGCCGCCGGCTGGCAAGCGTCGTTGCAGTTGGGATTCGCCACGCGCGCCAGCGGCACCTTCCTTGCCCAACGTCGGCACAGCGGGCCTTTGCGGGTGCAAAAACCGCTGTACCCGGAAGGGCCGACGATTTGTCACGCGGTCATCGTGCATCCGCCTGGCGGCGTTGCTGGTGGCGATGCATTGCGCATCGACGTCGATGTAGCGGCGAATAGCCATGCTGTACTCGCGACGCCGGGCGCAACGAAGTGGTACAAGTCGAATCGGCGATCGGCCGGTCAGCATATATCGCTTAGTGTCGGGCCGGGCGCGTGTCTGGATTGGCTGCCGCAGAACAATATCCTGTTCGACAATGCGCATATCGAACTGGACTTGACATTGAGTGTCGCCGACACGGGCAGCGCGATCGGCTGGGAAGCGACGCAACTGGGACGGCAAGCGTCGGGGGAACCGTGGCGCAGCGGATCGTTGCACGCGCGGACCACACTGCGCCGTCCGGACGGTCAACTGCTATGGACCGAGCGGGCGATGCTGAATGCGGACGATCCGCTCCGCGATGCGCCACAAGGCTTGGACGGCTGGTCTGCATTCGGCACCTTGTGGGCCATCGGCGGTGCGGGCGGCGCAAGCCATGAAGACAGCGGCAATAACAACGACGGCAACGACGGCGGCAAGCCCGTCCTGTCCGAGGCGCTGCATCAACAACTGATTGCGCTACTTCCGTACGACGACGACATACGCAGCGGCATGACGATCATGCCTGAGGGCGTCATATTGATTCGCGTGGTGGCGCGCAAGATGGAACGTTTGCAGGCGCTGCTCGTACAATGCTGGAATATGCTGCGACCCGCCATCCACCACGTGCCTGCGCAGCCTTTGCGCTTATGGCAAACATGACGGCAGACATGACCGCAGACATGACGGCAGACCCGATCCAACCCGAACCCGTAGATTCCTAACCGCTCATGAAACTGACGCCACGCGAAAAAGACAAGTTGCTGATCTTCACCGCTGCGCTGCTGGCCGAACGCCGCCGTGCGCGCGGTCTCAAATTGAATTATCCAGAAGCCGTCGCCTTTATCAGCGCGGCGCTGATGGAGGCCGCCCGCGACGGACAAACCGTCGCCGAAGTCATGCACTACGGCACGACGCTCCTCACGCGTGACGACGTCATGGAAGGTATCCCGGAAATGATTCCGGATATCCAGGTGGAAGCCACGTTTCCCGACGGCACGAAACTGGTGACCGTGCATCATCCGATTCCCTAAGCATCGAGCACACGCGCGATCTTTTTTGACAACGAGAGGTTGAGATGATACCCGGCGAACTGCTGACCGAACCCGGCGAGATCGAATTGAACGTGGGGCGCGAGACCGTGACCTTGACGGTCGCCAACACCGGTGATCGTCCGATCCAGGTGGGCTCGCATTTCCATTTTTACGAAACCAATACGGCATTGAGCTTCGCACGCGAACAGGCACGCGGTTTCCGTCTGAACATTGCCGCTGGGACCGCCGTGCGCTTCGAACCGGGACAGGAACGAACAGTCGAACTGGTCGCACTGGCAGGCGATCGCATCGTTTATGGTTTCAACGGCAAGGTCATGGGTCCGCTTTGAACGGGCACCGCACTCATCGCAGTTCATCGAGGATCAACAAATGACGCTACGGATTGGACGCCGCGCTTATGCGGAAATGTTCGGCCCCACCACCGGCGACCGCTTCCGCCTGGCCGATACCGACCTGCTGGTCGAGATCGAGCGCGACGCGACCATTTACGGCGAAGAGGTGAAATTCGGCGGCGGTAAAGTTATCCGCGACGGCATGGGCCAATCGCAGCGGGTGCATGCGGACGTCGTGGACACGGTCGTGACGAATGCGGTGATCATCGATCACTGGGGCATCGTCAAGGCAGATATCGGCATCAAGGCGGGTCGGATTGCCGCGATCGGTAAAGCGGGGAATCCCGATATCCAGCCCGGCGTCACCATCGCGATCGGCCCGGCGACCGAGGTCATTGCCGGCGAAGGCATGATCGTCACGGCAGGCGGCATCGATACCCATATTCATTTCATCAGCCCGCAACAGATCGACGAAGCGTTGTCGTCCGGCGTGACGACCATGTTGGGCGGCGGCACCGGTCCGGCGACCGGCACATTCGCGACCACCTGCACGCCGGGACCCTGGCATCTTGAACGCATGCTGCAAGCCGGCGATGGCTGGCCGATCAATCTCGGCTTCCTCGGCAAAGGGAACGCCAGCCGCCCGGCACCGCTGATGGAGCAGATCGCGGCCGGCGCGATCGGCTTGAAGCTGCATGAGGACTGGGGAACGACACCGGCGGCGATCGATTGCTGTCTGGGCGTGGCGGACGATACCGATACACAAGTCGCCATTCATACCGACACACTGAACGAAGGCGGCTTTGTCGAAGCCACGTTGGCCGCGTTCAAAGGCCGCACGATTCACACGTACCACACCGAGGGTGCCGGCGGCGGCCATGCACCGGATATCATCAAGGTCTGCGGTGAATCGAATGTGTTGCCTTCGTCGACGAATCCGACACGGCCCTACACGGTCAATACGCTGGACGAACATCTGGATATGCTGATGGTCTGTCACCATCTGGATCCGTCGATCGCGGAAGACATCGCGTTTGCCGAATCGCGCATCCGTCGTGAGACGATTGCTGCCGAAGATATCCTGCACGATCTGGGCGCGTTATCGATGTTGTCATCGGATTCGCAGGCGATGGGTCGCGTGGGCGAAGTGATCCTGCGCACCTGGCAGACCGCCCACAAGATGAAAGTGCAGCGCGGCGCGTTGCCGGAAGACAGCGCGCGCAACGATAACTTCCGCGTTAAACGTTATATTGCCAAATACACGATCAACCCGGCGATCACGCACGGTATCTCGCATGAGGTGGGCTCCGTGGAAGTGGGCAAGTGGGCGGACCTGGTGCTGTGGGATCCGGCCTTCTTCGGGGTCAAACCGACATTGATACTCAAAGGCGGCATGATCGCGATCGCGTTGATGGGTGACCCGAACGCCTCCATTCCTACGCCACAGCCGGTCCACTACCGCGAGATGTTCGGCACACGCGGCGGCGCGCTGGCGCGCAGTTCGCTGACGTTCATGTCGCAGATGGCGGTAGACGCGGGCATGGCCGCTCGTTACGGCCTGAATAAACAGATTGCAGCGGTGAAGAATACGCGACATGTCACCAAGTCGCAGATGATTCACAACGCATGGCAACCCACGATCACCGTGGATCCCGAAACCTATCAGGTGGTGGCGAACGGCGAATTGCTGACCTGCGAACCGGCGAGCGTGCTGCCGATGGCACAGCGCTATTTCCTGTTCTGAAGCGCCCCTTTCCAGACTGAAGCATGCGAAAAATCGAGAAACGACTGGACCGCACGATCAAGTTGGCACGGGTGCTGATTGCACGCGCGCACGTACTGACGCTGCCTTACGATGCGCGTTGCAAGAGCCGGCTGGCGACAGCGCTGGACAACGGTGAGGATGTCGCGCTGCTAATGCCGCGCGGTACGGTCCTCGCCGATGGCGATATGCTGGTCGCAGACGATGGCGGATTGGTCCGCATCGCCGCGGCATCGGAGCAACTGATGCGGGTACGTGCCGCGAATCCCGGGCAATTGATGCGAGCAGCCTACCACCTAGGCAATCGTCATACCCCTGTAGAACTCGGGCACGATTTTCTGCAACTTGAGATCGATCCAGTGCTAAAGCAGATGCTGCAGGGAATCGGCATGCAAGTCGAGATCGTCGATGCGCCGTTCCAGCCCGAGCCGGGTGCCTACGGGGGCGGTCATCGGCATGGGCACGACGAGAGCTTTGCCGAGGATTATGCGTTGGCCCAGCAAGTGTATGCGGATCACGATCCACAGCATAACGATCGTCATACACACGAGCACGGGCACAATCACGGCCAGGGCCAGGGTCACAGTCATGACCATGACCACGCCGACGATCACGAGCATGATCACGGCCAGGGTCACACGCAGCTGTCGTCTGCATCGCTACCCGAGGCGACACCCCATCGGCACGGCCCCCATTGTCGTCACGACCATGGCCATGAGCACTAACACGATGCTGCCGTCGGAACTGATATCACTACTGCATTTGGCCTCCCCCGCGTTACCGATCGGTGGTTTCAGTTATTCGCAGGGATTCGAAGCCGCAGTAGAGTGCGGTTTCGTGACCGGCGAAGCGAGCGCGGCGCGCTGGATTCGTGCTGGCTTGGAGACCGTCATGGCACGCTGCGAACTGCCATTCATTGCACAGCAGATGCTGCGCTGGCAGCGCTACACCGCGCTGACCGCCGGGGCTAAAGGCAACCTCGACGCAGGCACGGATCGCGTCGACCGATCGGATAGCCGCGACGCACGTCTGCACGCTGTCGGCATCGCCATAACGGAGGCGAACGCGTGGTATCTCGCCGGTCGCGAATCGGCCGAGTTGCGCCAGGAAACCGAGCAAATGGGATGGTCGCTGACATCGCTGAGCACATCGCTTGCATGGGGGCATCCCGTTAGCCAGGCCCTCTTGACGTCGTTGAAGCCGGTGGCGTTGCCAACGGCTTTCGCGTTCGCCACCGTCGCCGCAGGTGCGGGCGTCTGCACGAGCGTGTCCGCCTACGCCTTCAATTGGGTCGAGAACCAGGTCGCAGCCGCACTCAAGGCCGTGCCGCTGGGTCAACTGTCGGGCCAGCGTATCTTGTGGGGATTGCGCGAGTCGATTGCGGCCGTCGCTGCTGGGGCCGCCGATGTGGCGGCTGCGGCACCGGAAGATGTCTGTCCCGACATCGGCGCGGGGCTGTCGACGTTTGCGCCGCTGCTCGGCATCTTGTCGGCGCGGCATGAATCGCAGTATTCCCGGCTTTTCCGTTCATGACTGTCAAGCGCGCAGTGCGCGTTACCGCAGTCGGCCACGCACCGTCACATGCATCACGTGCCCGACGCTCCCTTTCCTACCCACATTCCCATGACAACACTCTATCCATCCCGCACCAAACATTTGCCCCCATTGCGCGTCGGGATCGGCGGCCCGGTAGGCTCCGGCAAAACGACGCTGGTCGAAATGCTGTGCAAAGCGCTGCGCGAGCGCTATGACCTTGTCGTGATTACCAACGACATCTACACGAAGGAAGACCAACGCCTGCTGACTATCGCCGGGGCGCTCCCCGCCGAACGCATCATGGGCGTCGAAACCGGTGGCTGCCCGCATACGGCCATTCGCGAGGATGCATCGATCAACCTCGAGGCGGTGGACCGCATGGTGACGCGTTTCCCAAACGTGGATATCGTTTTCATCGAATCCGGCGGCGACAATCTGGCTGCCACCTTCAGCCCTGAACTGTCCGATTTGACGATCTACGTGATCGACGTGGCCGGCGGCGAAAAGATTCCACGCAAGGGTGGCCCCGGCATCACGAAATCCGATCTGCTGGTGATCAACAAGACCGATCTGGCGCCGATGGTAGGTGCCTCGCTGGAGGTGATGGCAAGCGACGCGGCGAAAATGCGCGGTCCGCGCCCTTTCGTGCTGTGCAATACGAAGGCCGGAGCAGGCCTGCATACGGTCATCGATTTCATCGAGAAGAAGGGACTGCTGCTCGCTTGAGCTAGCGGGAACAGGCGGGAACCACCATCCGTCCGATCAATTGCGTCAGGGCGGGAACGCTATTGCCTTTTTGACAATAGCCGTCGAATCCAGCGACCAACCCTTTGGTCAGGACATCGGATTCGCCCAATGCGGTGAACGCGATGATGCCTGCATCGCGTGTCGCCGACAGCCGCCGGACAATGTACGCGGTGTCGAAGCCGTCGTACTCCGGCATATTGATATCCAGCACGATAATATCCGGCACCCAACTCTCGACGACGTGGATCGCTTCGACGCCGCCCAGCGCAAAGCGGGTCGAGAAACCGTCCGCTTCCAGCGCGACGGACAATGCTTCCGCGGCGGCTTCGTTATCGTCTACGATCAGTACCCGCAACGCGGATTGGGCGGTGCAAACCTTGCGGTTTGTCCACAGCACGCTCTGCGGTCTTGAAAAGTGTTCTCGCATATACCAAGGCAAGCACGGAAGACCGTACAGTGCCATCGCCAGGTAGAAACGGCGCGAGCGCGCGTCGGTCAACGGCGCTCTCCCGGACTGCGTGCTTGACACGCATTACGTCCCTACCCGTGTTAACGGCGAGCGATTGAGAAACTTGAGGAGATGGCGGGGAAAAATTTTCCGACGCCCGACTGCATCATGGTACGAGCCAGAGCGCGGCCGCATAGATGATCAGCGAGACGACGAAGGTGACCGCGGTATAACCCATCACACGCTGGATACGGATACCCGCAATCGCGACCACCGGGACGGCCCAGAAAGGCTGCAGCATGTTCGAGACATTCTCAGCCATGGCGACGCCCATTGCGGTTCGCGCGACCGGTGCATGCAGGCTGAGCGCGGCGGGCAGCACGAACGGCCCTTGCACCGCCCAATGGCCACCCGCGCTCGGTATCAGCAACGTGATGATCAAGGAGCTCAGGAAGCTCAGCACCGGCAACGTGACCGGTGTGGCGATCGCGACGAACGCCTTTGCGATCATCGATGCGAGCCCTGTTCCCGTCATGATGCCCATGATGCCGCCGTACACCGGATATTGCAGCAGCATCGAGCCGGTCTGACGCGCCGCCCGCCGTATCGCATCGGCGTACGCAATCGGCGTGCGCTGCAGCGCCAATCCTGCCAGCAGAAAGATCAGGATCGTCGTATTGATATCCAATTCGAATCCCTTCGCGCGCCACGTGATGAACAGGTAACCGACCCCCATCACCAACAAGAACAACGTGCCCAGTATCGAGCGCTCGGCACGCGCGGCGAACGAGCGATACGACGCACTGCGCGCATGCGGATCCGCATGCGCAGCCGTTTGTCCTTCCGCCGGCGCTTCGTTGAAAGCGACCACGTCTTCCTGCTGCGGGTGCATTTTGATGAAGATCGCGGTCATCACGACCACGACCAGGATCGTCGGCACCAACACGAACGGTGCGAACACCGTCTGGCTCAACGGGATCACCTGGCCGGTCGCTTTTTCGACCAGATTCAGCGCGTTGCCATGCGTGGCTTGGGAAAGCGCGATCGAACTCGACAAACCGCTATTGCAAACGGACCATGCGGAGTAGGACCCTGCGACCAACCAGGCGAAATCCACCTTCACGCGTTTCGCAATCTCTCGCGCCAGCAGCGCGCCGACCACTAGACCCAGGCCCCAGTTCAACCAAGCCGCCAGCCCGACGATCGGAAACACCAGTAATGCCGCACGCGCCGGGGTGCGGGCACTCGCCGCCATCGCGCGTAGTATCGTCTGGACGACCGGTGCATCGGCGATCGCATAGCCGGTGACCAGAATCAGGATCATTTGCAACGCGAAGGCCAGGATATTGAAAGCGCCGTGATACCACGATGTCAGGATGACATCGACGGAACCCATCGGGGCCAGCCACGCCGCCAGCACGCAGACGACGAATGTCAACCCGATCGATAACACGAACGGGTCCGGCATCAATTGCTCAAACATATAGACGAGGCTGGATACGATGCCGCGTCGCGATGACCGGTCTGCGCCGCCGGTCCGAGCTGGGTCTCTGTTCATGTCTCTGATTATCGTTCGATTTTTATTGGCCGGAGAACGGTAGCGCTTGCCGGCAGCGGCCACCATACCTGATTTGCAAGACGATTGCATTGCAAAATAATGCCCAGCCAACGGCTTCCGCCGGCCGACTTGGCATGCTTGGCCTACCTGGTGACCAACCATCCCGACCCTGCCGGCCCAGCCGGCCCAGCTTGGTCGGCCGCCCTGCTTAGCCAGCGCCGCCTGAATCGTAGGTCAAGCCCGTTCAACGCGCTCAATCTCTTCCGTCGCGCCAACGGTAATAGTTCAGCGCCGTTATGGCCGTGCGTTTGGCGAATGCGTGTCCGGCGATCGGACGTAACGGCTCGAACGGCAGCACGGCCCCTCCGTATTGTCCGTCAGCGCGGTTTCGGCGAGTTGCGGCCCGACGGCTGTGGCCAGTGCGACGCCCCGGCCATTGCAGCCTAACCACGTATAGAGCCCATGGTCCAGACGATGAAAGCGCGGCACGCCATCCGGCGTGGCCGCAAATACACCATGCCAGAGATAATCGAATCGCAGATCCTGAACCTGCTGCAATTGCGGATACATGCGCAACAGGCGCGCGCGAATGCGCTCACGCAGCCGACGCTCAAAGCCATATGGCACGACCAGCGCACCGCCGGTCACTAAGCGACCTTGCGCAGCTAGGCCGGTGTGCCGGCTGAATCCAACCCTGCTGCACAGCCTCACAACGGATGTCATGCTGCCGCACGAGATCGAACAGATGGTCCGCCGACTCACCGATCAGACGGACTAGCCGCTCCCCTTTCTCACCGCCGAACGTCTGCACCAACACATCCGGATCCGCGCGGGTCATCGCCGGTATGACAAGTCCGTTATTGCGCCCCGACGCGCCCCAGCCGATCTCAGCCGCTTCCAGGACAATGACGCGAGCGCCGCGGGTCGTCGCATGCAATGCAGCACTCAAGCCGGTAAAACCAGCACCGATCACGACAAGATCCGCTGTGTGCGCCCCTTCGGGTAAAGGTGCCGTGATCGGCGGCGGGGGCGCACTGTCTGCCCATAACGATGGCGGCAGTCGCGTGATATCGGTGTTGGCGTCGGCCATCACGGCAGTCCCTGAGCAAGGTAGTGAGAATGCGTTCGTAAAATGCGTGCTCGACGCAAGCGAGCAAAACCCTATGCATGCAACAGTGTCGACAGTTTGGCACAACGATGATGGAGAGAGAAATAGAACGGTCAGACGATCGATCGGGATTCCCACACCGTCACCTTGAAAAAAATACGCAATTTACGTAAAATACGTATCGATGAACAACGGAGGCGCCATGGCTGTCGTG
>CAWUJR010000023.1:0-19132 GCA_963922375.1 uncultured Robbsia sp. | reverse complement strand
TCGGCCTTCAGAACCTTCGATGCCGCCTCGGTCAAGCCTATCATGACCGCGCTGGCGTTTCCTTCGGCAGTCAGTCCATTGATTCGATTTATTTTTCCGCCCGTCAACACTTGTTGGATAACAGGACACGGAAATTCGACGTTTGTCATCTTGGTTCCTATGGCAATGATGTAAATACACACATCCTGTTACAGCCATTCGCATCGCGGCCGACGCCGCATGCGTGATGCTTGTCTCAAGCATCGAATCGCTTTTACGGGCCGCCGATGAGCGCTGTCCCTGCGACCGCCGAAACAGCTAGCGAATCACGCTTTCAGTTCCGATCCGTACTGCACTGAAGCATGATCGCTGATCCGTCATAACATCGGTTGCACCGGATAAATCGAATCCTTCTCGGTGTCCGGCATGATACCCAGCGGCTTGATCTTGATCTGAACATGCTTGTGCGCCACAGAACGCTTAACGATAGCCGTGTAAGGCAGGTCCAACGTCGGACTTGCGCCAAAGGCTATCTTCCCGCTTGCATCCGTCATGACGGTGATTTTCGTCAAGTCATCGCCGTTCGAAGGACGGAAGTAGGCACGGGTTTTATCCTCTGTGAATGGTCCGCGATCTGTGTCGCCATATGAAATAGTGAGTTGAAAAGATGCTCTCTTCACCGGATGTAGGCCCAAAGCGTTTTTTCCCTGGGCGGTGATGGTCAGCGAGAACGGCCGCTCGGCGTGGAGCGAATCGCCCGCGCCGGGTGACCACACGTATTTATCCGAGTCGGGGGGCAAGTTGACATAACGGTTTGTCGATGTGGCTTGGAGCGCAGAGCCGCTTACGGACGCAGTAACCTTAAACGTTTCGGGTTCTGCGCCCGCATGTAGAAGTGCCGTTGTCGCCTTACCTCCACTGACGGGAACATCAACACTGACTCCAGCACCGGCAAAGTTCGCATGGCTCCCAGTATCGATCGCAAAGTGAATGGCCGGGCGCGAGGTAGGTGGCGTTATCTCAGCGGTTACGCCATGCGCGAAATCATGATTCACATAGGCCGCTTCTTCGTCATTTGGCGCACTGATATTCAGCGCCCTCACCGACAAATTCACTACGCCAGGCACGGTGGCAGGCGGCGCGCCGCGTGTCGTCACCGAGATGTCGAATGTTTCATTTGCCGAAACCGTCGCCGCCTTCAGCGAATGGATGACCGCCTTTCCGTTCGCGTCAGTGTCGATGACGAGGCGCTTCTTCCCCGCAAATGCAGCAACTGCCGTATCCGAAACCTCGAGTTCAAGTTTGACTACGTTCTTTACATCGACCGGGAGGCCCGACGTCGAATCCTTCACCTGAATGGTCCATTCCGTAAATGTCTCACCACTATCTGCCGTTTGAGTGGTGGTCGGCGATATCACGAACGAGTATTTGGCCGCGTTCTCTTCGCGGTTTACCGGTTCGACTTTGTACAAGGCCGGCGCATTGTAGTTCCGGTCAGACAAAACGAAATAATCCTGTGCCGGTTTGGGTATATGATCGATCAGTGCGGTATCAGTGTCTGGGGTTGGCCCCGTTACCACGTCCACATTCGCGACGAAATCGCCGTTTTGATTCAACTGTAGCAAGCCGCCTTTTTCGCTGGTCGGAATCCACAGATAGCCAACGTCATCACACGTCAAATCCCATGCCACGTTAAGGTAAGATTTGAGATCAATGACGTTATTCGCCGCCACCGGCGTCGCATCAAGCGACACGTAGGTCAATGCGAGCTTCACACTGTCAAGCAGCCACAGCCTTTTGTTTTTCGTGTCCACCGCCATACCGAACACCACCGCATCGGAATCTAGGTGAGTGGTCAATGTTGAGAAATTGCTGTCACTCGCTGCCGGGTCAAAGTAACCGACCTTATTGCCGGGTTTATCACTCACGAACCATATACGATTATCCGGCGCCGAAATGAGATTCCACGGAGCCAGCGCTCCCACTGATTTCTTCTTATTTGATAGCACGCCACCGTTCTCGTCAAAGGCCCAAATGACGCCATTGGCACCTGCCGAATTAGCGATCCATCCTGTCCCTGATGCCTGGTGCCAAACAATGCCACGAAGCTCCCCCCCACCACCTAACTTAATCTCTTTGGACTTATTCCCAGCAACATCATATTGGAAAAACATATTATTGTAGAACGATGTCACCCAGACGTTTTTCAAGTCTCCGCTTGTGCCATCATACTGCAACGCGATATTTTCGAGTTGCACGTTATCAACGGTGGCCGGCTCGAACAAAATCTCCGTAGCGTTGGAACCATCCGCAGAAATCTTGAATATGCGCGGTTTTTGTTGGACCGCCACTTCCGTGTCATCCACCACCCACACTTGGCCTGTCTTTGCATCAATCGCCAGGCTGGTGAAGCCGGGGGCCTTCCCCGGAAAAGTAGCACTGAGTTTTTTTACGTTAATCGTTGCGTCCGACATAATTACCTCTCAATTGGACCGTCATAAAAAGCATCCACCCGGATAATCATTGCTCATCAAGGGCGAAACCGAGATTTCCCGACAAAATGCCGTGATCATTAAACTTACCCTACCCTTCACTTAAAACCGGGCCAATCTCCATATCGTGTTGCGCGGTCGATGCAGTGGGCGAGCCTAGCGCTGTAATAATCAGTCGAATCTTTCCCTTTAATGGCGTCGCTAGTTTTATCGCATAAGGCGATGTCGTCGTCGGCGAGGCGCCGAAAGATATTTGTCCCTGCCCGTCGGTGGCAACTTCGGCATGCGTGGGATGGGTGTCGTCAATATCGACCAACCAGGCGCGTTGGTGATTCTCATAGAAATCGACGGAGTTGTCCGCATGTTCAACGGTTATTTTGAAGCGTGCAAACTTCACGACCGCGTGCGCCGTCCCGCCTTTCACCGTGATCGCCACGCTTACGGTGCGGCCGGCGTGCGCGATCGCATCCCCCGTCCACGTGTAATCGTCCGGTATAGGATTGACCCATCGCGCCAGCGAAACGGGCCGTCCAGCGTAGCCCGCAACAGAAGCTGTGACATGAAACCCCTCAGGCTCTCCCCCCGCACGGAGATGGACCGTCGCCTTGCCCCCGCGGATGGAAACGTCTTGGCTCGCGCCGCCACCTCGGATCGTCGAGAGCTTCCCTCCGTCGATCGCGAAATGCATGGTCGTCCTCGCTGTGGAGGGCTTAATGCGGGCGGTCAATGCCAACGGAAAATCTTGGTTCACATACGTACTGTCGATCTGATCCGCGACGAATTCGAGCCCCCGAACGGCATCATCAATAAAATGGATCGTCAACACGTTCTCCGCATCCACTGCCAGATTCAGTCGACTGTCGCTCAGCGATGCGCCAGCGGTCATCGTTCCGGCGGGTATCGTCACATCGCCATTCGCGTCGCATTGCAATGTGACGGTGTTGCCGCTCACGAAACGTACGCCGGTACCCACCAGCGTGAAGGTGACCCATGCACCACCGAGCGACGCCCCTGACGGTCCATCCGTCAGATGAAAGGTGAGCGCAACCACAGGCTGATCGAGCGCAATCAATACGTCGTTCGCCTCTACCGGCAACGGTGCGGTCAAACGCGCAACTGGCGTCTCCACATACCGTAGATCGAAACCCAAAACAACCGGTGCGCAAGGCTCGCGCACGTCCTTTCCCTTTAGCGAAAGCAACCATGGTACGGTATGCTCCCCTAATGGTATGGCACCGACCGAGCCGATCTTTTCGATCAATTGCCACGTAGGACTGGCAGGGATGTCCTCCGACAAAATTGGGCCAAGCGCGAACGTCAGCGTTGCTGCCGCACAAGGTTCTGACGACTCGTAGCTGCCAGCACGTAGCCAAAATTTCAAGCGGACCTTTCCTGGCCGGCTAAAATCAATGGTCTGGCACAACGTACCGGCAGGATTTCCCCTATCGCTTGCCAGACGCGCGGCGTCCGCGGCCCGATCGGGCCATCCCGTATCATCGACCGCCGGAGGCCATTGCGGACCCATGATCCATATGATGCCGTCCTTCACATGCCAGCTATTGTTGGTCTGCGCTTGAGGGCCAATCTGCACATGCGTGGTGGCGAGATCGGCGTGAAATGGCGCATCCTCGAAAAGCAGTGCACCGTCGTCGATCAATTGCTTTTGAAGTCCTGGCATGAAAACTCCTCGAGGCGGGCGGGAAGTTTCACATCCCGCCCACAAAAGCACTTAAAATGCCTGATCGGTACACAACACGAAAATGCTGCGATATCCGGACGTGATCGCGCCTGCTTTGTCATAGAGCGACGCCAAACGCGTGGGTGTCGGAAACGAGCCGGTGTTGGGAAGACCGACCCCATAGTTGTCGTTCAACCCCCAGCTGTACACGTGTCCCTCCTTCGTCAACGCGGAAGAACTGCCGTAATTCGCTGCAATATCTATCACCTCGTACCCATCCATCAACCGGAACGGCGCAATATTGTTTTGGTCGTTTGCTTTGGTAAGACAGCGGAAACGATCCTGGCCCCAGCCCCATAGACGGTTTTTAGTATCAATCGCCAGCACGTGGAAGTAGCCAAACTCGATCTTCTTCCATTTGACTGGTTCTCCAGAATTAGGTGAATCGACGGTGACTGCGCCATTGGACACGGAAACGATCGTGCTGCGTCCCAAACTGTTGCCCGCGCCTGCGAGATTGTCCCGATCGGAGAAGTTGTATCCCCACATATAGAGGTCGCCGTCTTCCGTGATCGCGGCCGCGCATTCGCTGTAATGGGTTACAAATTTCCATTTAAGATTCTCAACCGATGCGACCTTGGTCGGTGTGGTGATAGCCCCATTGGTTTGTGTCAACACCCCCTTATCCGATGTCCCCCACTCGTACAGATAGCCGTCTTGGCTGATACCCAGGCCACACGTGCTAGTCATCCCCTCTTGCCAGATTGCGCCGGCCGAGATTTTCTTGAATCTGACCATACCGACTTTCGAAAAGGTCCGAATGTCGCCTCCGAGGGAAGCGCCCGTGCGGTAGTCGTTGGTGCGTCCGGTGGCCCACAGCTGACCGCTGTCGTCGAGCGCCAGCGCATGATAAAACGCCGTTGAGGCATCAATAATCTTGCCAGCGTGGCCTCCAGAAAAGACACATTTCGATGGCGTTTTGACCTCGTTCTCGGAGTTCCCGGTTCCCGATTGTCCGGTGTCGTTCAAGCCCCAGCCCCACAACTGATCGTGTTCGTCGATGGCAAGATGGGTACATCCCCCTTTTGTGACCACTTTCCACTTTCGCTCGCTGCCAACCGCGTCCCAAGGCGGTTGATCACCGCCATGACCGTCACCTCGTTGGGTATGATCGCCTGCGCCCGCCACCTTGATGCTGTAAACGCCAGTCAAAACCGATTCGCCACCGACCTTTACCGTTGCGGTTGGCGACATGTATTCGTTGGTATTGATAGCATATAACGCTCTGATAGATCCCACGTCCTCGGAGGTCCAGGCCGCCACGGCAATATCAAAGTCGATTGCAGTGCCTGCCGTGTTGACCGTGCGCGACGCGGAGAAAGTCGACGGCCTGAGCGGCTGGCCGTTCT
Source organism: uncultured Robbsia sp. (assembly GCA_963922375.1). Lineage (GTDB taxonomy): Bacteria > Pseudomonadota > Gammaproteobacteria > Burkholderiales > Burkholderiaceae > Robbsia. The sequence goes on along the minus strand of CAWUJR010000023.1, from coordinate 13,574 downwards.
TGTCATAACCGGTCAACGTTACCGCGACGGTCGTTCCACTCGTCAAGACTTCGTTCGCGGGTACACGGATCTTCAGCGGCGTCTTGATGCTGGCCAATGTTTTTTGATCAGTCGAGTCAATAAAAACGGGGGCGGATAGCACGACGGGTTTGCTAAGCGACACGTCGACCAGAAATTTTTTGGCATCGTCCTTGTGATGAATTTCCATCGTTCCGGTGCCCGGTGCTTGATATTTGTAATAGACATACACCGTTTTCCCAGCTGCTTTCTGCAGTAGTTCTAATGAAACATGAAACTTTGCAACGGTGTCTTTTGTATCCACGTATTGTGGCGGCATCAAAGCGACATCCTCGCCAGCATTACTGCCGTAACACCAATGCACAACGATGTTACCGCCGTCCTTCAAATAGGTGGAGTCCTTCTCATAGAGATCGACAAATACGGCACTTTTACCGTCTTCTGACAATCCATTTTGCTTCGTTATTTTTCCTTCATCCTGAACCTGGGCGATGGTGGGAACCGGGAACTTATCATCAGCCATTTTCTTTTCTCCTCTCGTATCTTGACATCCAGGGACATCGCGGTTCCTGCACTATCCGGTAGTCTGACGGGTAGTGCAGGAGGTAAAGCACAGAAACAATCGTAGCGATCAACGTAGCGATGCGTTAGTACGGAATTTTTCTATTTTTTTTCGCCCTGCATCCCGCATGGTGGGGATGCGCCGGATCATCTCCGTAATGGAGATGACGATCGCAAGCGCTTTACCAGCTGTACCGCAGGCCCGCATTCAACGCAAAGGGCTGCGTCAGCTTGTTTCCCTTCGCATACGTGTAGTCGAAATTCGCACTGAGCCTGGCCCCCATCTTCCAGGCAACACCGCCGCCTGCTTCCACGCGTGAACCCGAGAGATTCGGATTGAACGGGCTGCCGTTGATGATCACATCGTTGCCGTTGACGAACTCGTGAACGAATGCGACGCGAAGATAGGGTTCAGCAACGCCGCCCGATGCACTCTCGAGCGTTTTTCCGATGGTTGCGCCCACGGCAGTCTGCAGCGAATTCGTGCGGTTGTTCGTGCCATACATGCCATTGGTCAGGTGGTAGTCCTGGCCCTGCATATGCAAGCCGGAAAACTGCAGGTAAGGCTGCACGAATACTTGGAGAGGCAAGTTGAAGCGTTTCCCGCCCTCAAGCACCAAGCCGACGCCGTTGGTATTGGCCGAACCATTGCTATTTCCCGTCCGCGTGGCCACGGCAGTCGTATTGACATACCGGTTGAAGTTGACCAATCCGTGCAGGTAGTAACCCAGCGGACCCATCCAAGCGGCGTAGGCACCCACAGAATACGCATCAATTTTGCCTTGAGCGTCGTATTCATCATTCAACGTGGAGTGACTGTAGTTGAACACTCCCCCAACGAACAGGTCGCCGCCCAGGACCTGCGCGAAGCGTTTATCGGCGCCGATCGCCACGCCAGACTGGTCTTGGTCGAATGCCGATCCGGCCGACGCCTTCACCCGCATCCGACTGCCATACGGACGGACCCACGCGCCGCCTTGTTGCTGTGAATAATTCAACTCGCCCAACCGCGCGAGCATCGGCGTCAATTGACCATACCAGACCGTCGGCGTCGCCGCGACCGCATTCAGGACGGCATTCGCGTACGGCGTGAGCCGCTTCGTCGGCTGCAGCGCCCAGTTGTTTCCGTTCTGAACCAGTGCATATTGGTAGGTGCCGAGGTTGACGCCCTGATTATTCGCGAGCGTAAAGGTAGCGCCGCCGCCATTGGTCTTCACGACATCGATCGCACCCGACGACTGGGGGTTGGTGCCTTTATCGGCGAATGCCATCGTATACGCCCCCGTGGCTTTCCCCGCGCCCGTGACGATCAGTTGGTCACTGATCGTGTTGGTCACATCAGTCGACATCGAGAAAGCACCGTTGCCGGACAGCTGCCCCACGGTTAAATTTTGCTGCTGACCGACCGTTCCATTTAAATTAACGACGCCGCCATGCATCGTCAGGTTGTCGACCGTGGAAGACTTTGTCAGCGCCCAATCTCCGCCTTGATTGACGGTCATCGACGAAACATTCGTCGCCCCTCCCTGCAGACGCGCATTTTGCAACAGCACATTGCTTACGCCCCCGGTATTCACAAGGTCGCCATACTGAATGGCGTTGAGATTCTCAAGGTTCAGCTGAAAAGACGTGCCGGCATGGGTTGCCAGCAATACGCCTGCATCGCTCGACAAGACGGTGTTTCCCGTTGCCGTGACCGTCGACGTCCCACCCGTTGCGTCAATCGCTGCCCCGGTGCCGCCATGAACGGTCGTGTTACCGTCAAGCACGATATTCGTTGCGTTTGCCAAGTAGCTGGTCGGATCGACGGTGGAATCATCTGGCCTAAAACGTATACCATTCAGTTTTCCGGAAATGGAAGCGTCGCTCACTTGGACGGTGACAGGCTGCGAGGCCGCCGTGGCAACTTGCTCGTAGCTCACTTCCATGCCAGACCCGGTGGCACCGTTTCCGACCAGTTTTGCACCGCCGCGGACCACGCCATTCACCGTTCCTGTCCCGCTGAAGATGAGTAGCCCGTCACCTCGCGAATCATCTGCTGACGTAATGTCGCCCTGTAACGCCGCATTACCCGCCAGGGTCGTACCGTTGATATCGAAGAAATCGTTGGCGTCGTTATTTCCGATGACCGCCATCCCTGCGTTGCTGCCGGTCACCTCTCCCCCATTTAATATGACAGTACAACCGCCAGCGCACGTCGATATCTCGATGCCGTCCCAACCACCGTGGATAGTGGTGTTATTGGCAATGAATGTCGACTGGCCTTGTACGCCCACCCCCATTGCCGAGCTGTCGCTGTCCACCTGGATCGTCGTGCCCGGTCCTGTCGTTAAGATGGATGAACCATACAAGCCGACGGCGTTTTCATTGAGATTGCCACCATGCTTGATAACGCTCACCTGATCAAATGTCGCCACGCTGCTGCGTAGTGAGATATCGCTCAAGCCTGTGTCTATACTGCCGCCACTCACACCCAGCGTTGAATTGGTTGCATTGATCCCGCCGAGTACGGTGCTGCCGGCTCCCATCAGCAGGCCGCCTCCATTCTCGGACGTGATCGAATAATCGAACACGCTCGTCGAACGATGCCCTACTTCCGCCCCTGGAAGCAAATTCAAGGTCCCGTCGTTGATCGTGTAATCGTCTCCGGTAGCGGTCGACACAGAAACGTTTTGCCCCCCCGTAATCGCCTGCGTCACCGCCTGCACCGGCTGCGTATACCCGCCCACGCTCATCAGAGCCAGCACTGCCAACGTGATCGGCGAGACATGAAGGCACTTCGCGCGCAGGACCGTTCCGGGGCGTTTTGGATTCGAAGGTGCTGGTTGATATCTTGAAATTATCATAATCGGATGTTCAGTACAGTTAATGATTAAAACGCTCTTCGATGTCCACTCGGCCAGCTTCTAATCGATGCCGCATTACATTTCTCGGATTTGAAAATCGCAGAAAGGTAACGGTGTGAATCTATCGAAGAAAAAAATGGGCACGACTATACTTAGGTTTACTGATAAATTACGCGATTTGAGTAATATTCGCTCAAATTCAAGCAAGAAGCGTCGGGATATTTTTCATGCCCCCCGTAAATAACTTCCTTAGAAGCAGCAGGATGCCCCCCCGAGACAAATCAGAAACTCGCCCCCCGAACGAAAAATAACGCTTAAGACGTGTACGACCCCGCCACTATCAAATGGCAAACCAAAGATTGAACGAGAGCGACGTTATCGCGCGATTCGGGTAGATCAGGCATATCCACCTTAGAATTACATCGGCGGCTTCGTCATTTGATACATTGACGGCTATGAGAAATCCGATTTGATTGACGACGTTCTGAGTATAGGAAGGACATGCACGCTGTACAACGAGGTTTTTCTTATTTCTCACGGCTTTTTTAACTTTTTTTTATCCGACAAAATCACTGAGTCTTTATTTTGCACTGCACAATGATCGTGACGGAGAAGATATTGTTGAAAGGGCCATTTCCTTGATGACACCGGCGCCGCGCTAACCATGCCGGCAAACAAACGGCCTAGCGCGATCCCATAATAGTCGGAGCGATGGGGCGCGGGGAGAGCGGACTGGGAAGGACCGGACGTCGTAAAACCACGCCCGATCCGTTGCCCGCTAGGTCCGATTCGGAGCGCCGGATACAGCAACGGCCCCGGTCGGCAACGCTGCGGCAATGCCATGACTGAGCCGAGTCAAGAGCACGCCTCGCTCGGCGCGGCGCATCGCCAGACCCACTGATAAAATGTCGATGATCAGCAAATGCAACACCCGCGACATCATGGGCAGCTGCGTACTGTCCATTTCGATCGGGTCCGTCTCCAACGCGATGCTGGCCTTGCGCGCAAGCGGCGAGCGGCGCGAGGTGATGCCGATCACATCGACGCCCGCTTCCAACGCGCGTTCGAGCAACGGCATCAAAGTCGGCAAACGGCCCGAGCGGGAAATCACCAACACCACATCGCCGGCGCCCAACAGCGGCAACGACGCCGCTTGATAATGTAAATCGCTGTAGGCAACCGTCGAGATGCCTAATCTCAATAATTTATCGTGCGCATCGTGCGCGACGACAGCCGAGCTCCCTTGGCCATAGATCTCGACGCGTCTCGCGCCCAGCAGTAATTGAATCGCTTTCTCCAGTTGGGTCGCATTCAAGTGTTCGCGCAGTTGCACGATCGCCGACACCGTATTGTCGAGCACCTTTGCGCCGAATTCGCTGGTGACATCGCCCGCGCGGACCTGGCTGTGTGCGACCGGCACGGTGCCGGTCAGGTTCGTCGCCAGCTTCAATTTGAAATCCGACAGCCCTTCACAACCTAACGAGCGGCAGAAGCGAATCACTGTCGGCTGACTCACCTGCGCGCGCAAAGCGATCTGCGCAATCGGGTCGCCGATCATCGATCGCGGATGCGCAAGCGCGAGATCGGCGACGCGCTGCTCCGCGGGACTGAGCGTATCGCGCAACCGCTTGATGCGCGCGAACAGCGCGATCTGACTCGCGTCGCCCAGATGCTCGGACAATATCGCCGAGGCACCCAAAAATGTCGGATGATCGGCCAGAATCAAATACGTGGGAATCTGCGAGAGATAGGGGCGAAAACGCCCTTTCGCATCGAAGCGTGCCCGAAACGGCGAGCGATCGAACAATCGCCCGAGCCGAGGTACCACGCCGCCACCTAGATAGAGTCCGCCCAGCGCGCCGAACGACAAGGCGACGTTGCCGGCAAACGTCCCCAATACCGCACAGAAGCAATCGACCGTCTCCAGTGCCAGTGCGTCGGCTTGCTGCGCGCGCGCGATGATCTCCGCCACGTTCAGGCTATCGTTTGACGGTGCGAGCGCCTGATAGATCAGCTCGATGCCCGGGCCCGATGCAATGCGCTCGAACGATACATGCTCCCAGCGACGCGAGGCGAATTCGAGCACCTGTCGCTCACGCGCGTTCTCCGGGGCAAATGTCGCATGCCCGGCTTCACTGCCGAGCGCGATCCAGCGATCGTCCGTCTGGATCAGTGCCGATGCACCCAGTCCGGTACCCGCCCCGACGACGGCCACGACACTGTCGCTCCGCCGTGCGCCCTTGCCGCCGATCGCACGTCGTTGCTTTTCCCGCAGATGCGGCAACGCCATCGCCAATGCAGTGAAATCGTTGACGACCAGTAACGTATCGAATCCAAACCGGCGGCGGGTTGCCTCGATCGAAAAACTCCATCGATAGTTTGTCATTCGAACGAAATCGCCGTCGACCGGATTCGCAATCGCAATGGCTGCGTGCGATACCGCACATAATCCACTATCCGTTAAATATCTTTCAATGGCTTCTGCGATCGTTTCAAAAGAAGCACACGGGAAAACCCTAATTCCAGTTAAATTATTTGCGTATGTCTCCATAGCAAATCGTGCATAGGTACCGCCGATATCGGCGAGCAAACGGGGTCCATCGGCATAGCCCTCGCCTGCCGTACCATGGCGACTTTCGTGCGATTCGAGCCGTGATTCAACCCCTTCCGAAACCGACGAAAACGCCTGCAAACCCCCGTCTCGCCTGGACTTTCCTGGCTGATCCGACGATGGGGTGACAGGGTTGTCGTCCCCAGCGACGCGGGTCCTTGCGGGCGTCCCGCCCGCGCCGCCGTTACGCATCATGACGCATACCGGTTTGTCTCCTGTGTTTTACCCTTTAGGTATATACACTGATTTTTATAAAAACTTGTTTAGGTGTCTTTGACATGCGATTGTAGTTTAACTACAATCGCCGAAAGCGTGAAGCCCAAGCACTTCGTCGCAGCATCAGGAATGCTGAAAAAATGATCGCCAACGAGCGAAAAGGCACTGAGGAAGCGGGCTGACAAGCGGTACAAAAGAAAAAAGAGATTTTAAAAGAGCACGTCATCGGCGTGCTCGTCCAACGTCGGAGGAGACAGCAATGAAATTTCGCGCAAGTATTGCGGCGCTGACCGCGGTGGGGCTGATGTCCGGAGCCGGCCTCGCTCAAGCAGCACAGTCGCTGGAAGTCCTGCATTGGTGGACGTCCGGTGGCGAATCCAAAGCCGTCGGCGTGCTCAAGCAGGACATGGAGAAACAAGGCTATCAGTGGAAAGACGTGGCGGTCGCCGGCGGTGCCGGTGCAAATGCGATGACCGCGCTGAAAACCCGCGTCATCTCGGGCAATGCGCCTACCGCAGCGCAGATCAAGGGGCCCGCCATTCAGGAATGGGCGGACCAGGATCTGCTGCAAGACATCGACCCCGTCGCCAAGAACTGGAGCCACGAGCTGCCGCCGGAAATCGACAAGATCATCAAGCATGACGGGCACTATGTGGCCGCGCCGTTTTCCGTGCATCGTGTGAACTGGCTGTGGGTGAATGCCGATCTGCTGAAGAAAGTGGGAGCACAACCGCCGACCACCTGGCCGGAATTCTTCGCGACGGCCGACAAGCTGAAAGCGGCAGGTTATGTCGCCGTGGCGACCGGCGGTCAGCCTTGGCAAGACCTGACGATCTGGGAAACGGTGGTGCTGTCGCAAGGCGCACCGTTCTATAAGAAGGCGATCGTCGATCTGGATCCGCAGACGCTGACATCGCCGCAGATGATCCAGGTGTTCGATACGGTTCGTAAGATCACGACTTATTTCGATGCAGGTCACTCGGGGCGCGATTGGAATCTCGCGACGGCGATGGTGATCAACGGCAAGGCCGGATTCCAGTTCATGGGCGATTGGGCGAAGGGCGAATTCGCGAATGCGGGCAAGCAAGCAGGCAAGGACTATTTGTGCATCCCGGCCCCTGGCACGGCAACGTCGTTCACGTTCAACGTCGACTCATTCGTGTTCTTCAAGCAAAAAGATCCGAACGCCGTCAAAGGACAGTTGGCGCTCGCCGATACCATCATGAGCCCGGACTTCCAGCGTCAGTTCAACTTGTACAAGGGTTCGATCCCGGTTCGTCTGGGTACCGATGAATCGAAGTTCGATGCGTGCGCGCAGAAGTCGATTGCGGATGAAGCCGTCGCCATCAAATCCGGTGGCTTCGTACCGTCGCTTGCTCACGGCATGGCGCAATTGGACTCCACCGCTGGCGCAATGACGGACGTGGTCACGCACTTCATGAATTCGACGCAGGATTCGAAGTCGGCTGCCGAAGCATTGGCTCGCGCTGCGCAGACGAAGTAATGCCGGGGTAACGCACCCAGCACTCACTCAGTCGTTGCCGAGCACGGGGTACATCACCTTGCGTTCGGTTGCATAGCCGCCGCCCCGCTTTTCTCCCACGCGTGCCTTGACGGGTCGCAACATCGGAGCAACGCGGGGCGGCTTCCCACACATCCATTCGTCCGGCAGTGCGACGTGCTCGCGTGCCGGACGCGGAGTCCATAGTGACTGCATCCGTGCGCCCGGCGCTTCGTCAACAGACCGCCTCCGCGTTTTCCGGGGCCGCCGACCGCTGGCTGCCCAAGCTCGTGCTGGCGCCCAGTCTGTTGATCAGCATCATCTTCGTTTATGGCTTTATCCTGATTACCGGGTATATCTCGTTATCGAAATCCCGGCTGTTGCCAAACTACACATTCGACGGTTTCGCGCGATACAAGCAATTGTTCGCAAACGATGTCTGGTGGACGTCCGCCGCGAACCTGGGTTGGTTCGGCATTCCGTTCGTCGTCATCTGCGTCGTGCTCGGCTTGTTCCTCGCGATTCTGCTCGATCAACGCATTCGTGCCGAAGGCGCGTTGCGCGCCATCTTCCTGTACCCGATGGCGCTGTCCTTCATCGTCACCGGTACCGCCTGGCAGTGGATCCTGAACCCGGGCATGGGCCTGGAAAAGGTGCTGCACGACTGGGGTTGGACCAGTGCGCACTTCGACTGGCTCGTCAATCCGGACCGGGCGATCTTTTGCGTGGTGATTGCGGCAGTCTGGCAATCCACCGGCTTCGTGATGGCGTTGTTCCTGGCAGGCCTGCGCGGCGTGGATGCCGAGATCTTCAAGGCGGCACAAGTCGATGGCGCGAGCCTGCCTCGCATCTACTGGAAGATCGTGATTCCCGGCATGCGACCGGTGTTTTTCTCGGTACTGCTGATTCTCTGCCATTTGACGATCAAGACCTTCGATCTGGTGGTTGCGCTGACCGCCGGCGGACCCGGTACCTCGTCGTCCCTACCCGCGATGTTCATGTACACGTTTTCCTTCAACCGAGGCCAATTGGGCGTGGGTGCCGCATCGTCGATGATGATGCTGGCGACCGTGATCGCGGTGCTGGTGCCGCTGATGTATATGGAATCCAGGAGCACCCGCAATGGCGTCTAAATTATCGATTGGCCGCCTGTTCATCTACCTGCTGCTTGGTTTGATGGCGTTGTATTTTCTGTTCCCGCTGTATGTGATGGTGTCCACCTCGTTCAAGGACATCGACACCTTGCGTACCGGTAACTTGTTGACACCCCCGACGGACCCGACCTTCGCGCCGTGGATCAAAGCATGGAGCGGTGCGTGTACCGGTGTGCGCTGCGACGGCATGCAGCCTTATTTCCTGAACTCCGTACGGATGGTGATCCCTGCGGTGCTGTTGTCGGCCATCATCGGTGCATTCAATGGCTATGTGCTCACGCACTGGCGCTTTCGCGGTGCCGACTTGCTGTTCACGATGCTGCTGGTCGGCTGCTTCATTCCGTTCCAGGCCATCCTGTTGCCGATGGCGACACTGCTCGGCAAGCTCGATCTGGCGAATACGACTACGGGGCTGGTGATCGTTCACGTTGTCTACGGTATCGCGTTCACCACCATGTTCTTCCGTAATTTCTACGTGGGCGTACCGGGCGAACTGATCAAAGCCGCACGGATCGATGGCGCAGGGTTCTTCACGATTTTCATCAAGATCCTGATGCCGATATCGTTACCGATTTTCATGGTGTGCCTGATTTGGCAATTCACGCAGATCTGGAACGACTTCCTGTTCGGCGTGGTATTCGCCGGCACCGATTCGATGCCGATCACGGTGGCGCTGAACAACTTGGTCAATACGTCGACCGGCGTCAAGGAATACAACGTCGACATGGCCGGCGCGATCATTGCCGCGTTACCCACGCTGTTGGTGTACATCGTCGCGGGCCGATTCTTCGTCCGTGGTTTGACAGCCGGTGCCGTGAAAGGCTGAGCACGCACTTGACGCCGCGCCTGCCGCCGAAAAACACGCGACGCGCGGCGCGGTGCATCGAAAGATATTGAAAAAGGATCGACAAGCATGGCCAGCCTTTCCATACAAAATGTACGCAAGACCTATACGAACGGTGTTGAAGTCCTCAAAGGCGTCGACATCGATGTCGAGGACGGTCAGTTCCTGATCCTCGTCGGCGGCTCCGGCTGCGGCAAATCGACACTATTGAACATGATTGCCGGTCTGGAGACCGTCTCCTCCGGTGACATCCGCATTGGTGGCAAGCGGGTGAACGACCTGTCGCCGAAAGATCGCGACATCGCAATGGTGTTCCAGTCATACGCGCTGTATCCCTCGATGACGGTGCGCGAAAACATCTCGTTCGGACTCAACATCCGAAAGGTGCCGAAGCAAGAACAAAAAGCGATCGTCACCCGAGTGTCGGAGATGCTCCAGATGTCGCACCTGCTCGATCGCAAGCCTGGTCAGCTCTCGGGCGGACAACGGCAACGCGTCGCGATGGGGCGGGCGCTGTCGCGCGATCCGGCGATGTTTCTGTTCGACGAGCCGCTGTCGAACCTGGACGCGAAACTGCGCATCGAAATGCGCTCGGAAATCAAACTGCTGCATAAGCGGCTGGGGACGACGATCGTGTATGTGACGCACGATCAGATCGAAGCGATGACGCTCGGCGACCGGATCGCCGTGATGAAAGACGGCGTGGTGCAGCAATACGGCTCGCCGCAGGAGATTTACGATAGCCCGGCGAACCTGTTCGTCGCCGGCTTTATCGGTGCGCCGCCGATGAACTTCATTCGTGGGCCGCTCGCTTCGGTGGGTGCAGGTGTCGGCGTCGAGGTCGAGCACAACGGCGAACGCACCATTCTGGCGCTACCGTTCGACACACCGGATGTGCGCCGGCATTTGGGCGAGACCGTGATATTGGGTTTGCGCCCCGAACAAATTACCGATCGCGCGAATGACCACCACATCGGGCTGGATGCGCAAAGGATCCATATTCGCCCCGACGTGCTCGAACCGACGGGCCCCGACACGCTCGTGTTCTTTACGCTCAACGGCACGCGCGTCATCAGCCGGGTCCACCCGGACGCCACGGGCCGTCTTGGTGCCGATCAGTCGCTGCCGCTGTGGTTCGATTTGTCCAAAGCGGTGTTGTTCGACGCCGGTAGCGAGGCACGCATTGCCTGATCGGCACGAAGGGCAGTTTGCCCTTCAGAAAAGGCGGGGGCGGCCGTTATAGGGGGAGCGCCCTGCGGCTTTCGCATGGGCGCATGGATTCCCTGACGCACATTGGCGACCGCCCGCCCCGATCCGATGTTTCTGACGCATTCCGTTCAATCTCTTTTTAGGCCTCGGCAATCGAACGCGGCATTGGCGCGCTCGCAGTTCCGTGCGTTCTCGAAACAGCTGCCGCTGCTGTACTTCATTCTGACCACCAACACGGCAGCGGTCGCCTACACGCATTTGCGCATCGCGCCGTTCTGGTTATCGGTGGTGGTGCCGGGGCTGCTCTGCGGCATTTGCGTCTTCCGGGTACTGGTCTGGCTCAAACGTCAGGACGGCGAGTATTCCGATGCGATGCTGGCGCAGCGACTGCGCGCGACATTCTGGTTGGTCGGTGTCCTTGGCATCCTGTTTACCGCCTGGGGCCTCTTGCTTTATCCATACGGCGACGCATATGCGCGCTGCCATGTGATCTTCTTCATGACGATCACTGTCATCGGCTGCATTTTCTGTCTGATGCACATGCGCGCCGCGGCGCTGCTGCTCACGGCGATCGTGATCATCCCGGTCGCCCTTTTCCTCGCGTGCACGGGCAATCGCGTGCTGATGGCCATCGCGATGAACATCGTGCTGGTGGCCATGGCGATGATCGTGATTCTACTGATTTACTATCGCGACTTTGCCAGCCTGATTTCGTCCCAAATTGCGTTATTCGACAAACAGATCGAGACGCAGACCCTCAGTAACGAGAATTTCCGACTCGCCACGGTCGACAGTCTGACGGATCTGCCTAATCGTCGGCGCTTCTTTACGGATCTCGACCGGATGATCGAGGACAGTGCGCCGGCGCAGTCACGATTCGCGGTGGGCGTGCTGGACATGGACGGCTTCAAGCAGGTCAACGATCATTTCGGGCATGCCACAGGCGATCGCGTGCTGGAGGAAGTGGGTCAGCGGTTGAAAGCGTTGTCCAATACCGAGGTGATGATTGCGCGACTTGGCGGCGATGAGTTCGGTCTGCTGTTGAACGTGCCGGACGAGGAGACGCTGATGCAAACGGCCGAATCGGTCTGTAAAGCGCTACAGATGCCCTACCTGTTTCCCGATACCACGATCCGATTGTCGAGCTCGATCGGCCTGGCGGTCTACCCGGACACGAGCAAAAGCGCAACGCACCTGTTCGAACGCGCCGACTATGCACTGTATTTTGCAAAGGGGCAGCGTCGGGGGGCGCCGATCATGTTTTCGAACGAACATGAGACCGAGATCAAGCGCGTCAACGACATCGAAGTGGCGCTGCGGCACGCGAATTTTCATCGCGAAATGTCCGCGGCCTTCCAACCGATTTTCGACGTCACCACGCATCGCATCGTATCGTTCGAAGCATTGGCGCGCTGGCACAGCCCGGTGCTCGGCGCCGTATCGCCGGCGGATTTTATCGCCGTTGCGGAACGCAGTGATCTGATCCATGCGTTGACGAGCGTACTGTTGACGAAGACCCTGGTAGCAGCGGCGCAATGGCCCGATGACATTCGGGTGTCGTTCAACCTGTCGGCGCTCGACCTGACATCGTGCGCGGCGCTGGCGAACGTGATGGACATCATCCGCCGCAGTGGCGTGGCACCGGACCGGATCGACATCGAGATCACCGAATCGGCACTGATCACGAACTACGACAAGGCTCGGGAAGCGTTGACCGCGTTGAAGTCCATCGGGGTCTGCATCTCGCTCGATGATTTCGGCACCGGCTATTCGAGCTTGAGTTACATCCACCGGCTGCCGCTGGACAAGATCAAGATCGATCGCAGCTTCATTTCATTGATCGATACCGAGTCTGCCGGACGCGATATCGTCAAGAGCATCGTCACGCTATGCCGCAGCCTCGACTTGGTCTGCATCATCGAAGGCGTTGAAACGCCGTCTCAGGTGGACATTCTCGAGGCGCTGGATTGCCGCTACATGCAGGGTTACTGGTTCGGCAAGCCGGTGCCGCAAGCGGAAGTGCACGCGTTGTTCACGACCGCCTGCTCCTGAAACCGGCGTGCGGCCGCCTGCGCTTGCACCGCGGCACGTTGCGCGGCATCGCTCCAGCCGCCGCCCAGCGCCTGGAACACTTGTATCTGATCGCTTGCGATCGTGCCCGCAGAGCTGACCAGTTGCTGCTCCGCACTCAGTAGCGTCTGTTGCGCATCCAACACGTCGACGAACGGCAACGCCCCGTGCTCATACAGACGCTGCGTTTGGGCATACGCTTTCGCATCCGCATCGCGTGCTTGCCGCAACGCGGCGTCGTGTTGTAGTGCCCTTGCATAGCCATCGAGTGCGCTATCGGCTTCTTTCAGCGCGGTCAGCACCGCGTTATCGTAGCTCGCCAAGTCGGCGTTCGCGATCGCCTCCTGTTCCCGAACCTGCGCGCGTGCGATCACCACGTTCGGAAAGGTCCAATGCACCATCGGTCCGAAATCCCAGGTACGGCCGGTCGCACGCATCGCGCCGCTAAGTGACGTGCCCTCGCCGCCGACGCCAACGCCGAGCGAAACCTGCGGGTACATCGCGGCCATCGATACGCCGATTTCCGCTGTCGCAGCGGCGAGCG
>CAWUJR010000022.1:0-19972 GCA_963922375.1 uncultured Robbsia sp. | reverse complement strand
TCGCCAGTCGTCGTCTGGCGCGGTGCGTCCGACGGGCACCGATACCGCAAACGGTACGGCAGGCACGGCGCCGAACTGACGGCCAACATCTGCGTAACGGCTCGCATGAGCGGGAAGGGCCGTCGTCTTCGGCGTAGGAAGATGCTCGTCAACGTGTTCGTCCGCGGCTGAGGCAAGTGACCGTGCGACATGTGTACCGCCCCTGGGCGTCGATTGCAGGAAGCCTTCTGCCAGCAGTTGATCGAAAGCCTCGACGACGGTACCGCGTCCTATTTGCAAAGAGGCCGCCAGTTCACGGCTGGATGGCAGTCCTTCGCCTGGCATCAAATTGCCGTCACGAATCGCTTCGCGCAATCGTTCCGCTAATTGACGGCCGAGATGGCCTGCGGCGCGATCCAACGTGCGAAGCGTGGGAAGGTCGACCGACTTTGCTTTTCTCGCCATGTTTTCTGGACCTGCCAAATTGGTGAAAACTGGTTCTACACAATGAACCAGTTTAACGGGAAAATGACGCCATTCGGGATGGTCTATCGGCGCAGCACCGCCGACGTGCCTGTTGGCGAGCCCGTTCAACAAGTTGCCGGAAAAGGCCGCATCCGCTACCGGAAGCGCTGGCAGAAGCGCGCACCACTGGCTCAGGAGCCTCATGTACATACCATCGCATTTCGACGAATCGCGCCCGGACATGCTTCATGCGCTTATCCAAGATAATCCGCTCGGCATTCTGTTCACGCATGGGCGAAGCGGGCCTGATGCCAATCATCTGCCGTTTGAGCTGACGCCCGACATGGGCAAGCATGGCGTGTTGCAAGCGCATGTGGCGCGGGCCAATCCCGTGTGGCAGGACATTGCCGACGGCGATGAGGTTCTGGTCGTTTTCCGCGCAGGGGACGCGTACATCTCGCCATCCTGGTATCCGAGTAAACATGAACTGCATCGGCAGGTGCCTACATGGAACTACCGAGTGGTGCATGCGCATGGTCGTATGACGGTGCGGGACGACGAGCGCTTCGTCCGGGGCTTGGTCGCGCGTCTGACCCGGACTCATGAAGCCTCGCAGCCGACGCCATGGAAGATGACCGATAGCCCCGCCGAATACATCGACACGATGTTGAAAGCGATCGTCGGCATAGAAATCGAGATCACACGACTGGTCGGCAAGTTCAAGCTCGGTCAGAACAAAGACGCGCGGGACATGCGGGGCGCTGGTCAGGCACTGATTGACAAGGCGGGTGGGGATACAGCAGAGGACGCCGGAGACACCCGAGCGAACACCGGCGATAAGCCGGGAATGCGCGAAATCGGAGAGGCGATGCTTGCACTTGCGGAAGCGAAGAATCGGGTTTAGTAATGATCGACGCCGGTCGATGGCGATCTTGATCGGCTCACCCGTGCAGTAGGAATAATTTCTTACAACTTCTTGCGACGGATACAGTGCCCGATGTGCGTGTAACGGACAGGCGATGAGACGCCGCTTTTGCTCATCTTCAACGTTATTTTCACGATATCAGGAAGCTGTATGAAATTGCTAACACCCGGCAGGTTGAGCTGTATCGTTATCGCCGCCGCTGCGTCGCTGTCAGGATGCGTGGTCCAGCCCGTTCGGCCGCCGCGGCCGCAACCGATGGTGGAGGTCATGCCGCCCGCGCCCGCAGCGGGTTATCACTGGGTGCAGGGGCATTATCGTTGGGAAGGCGACCGGTGGGTATGGCGCCGCGGTCACTGGGCACCCCTTTGATCTGACCGCTTTGCGAACATTGCCAGCGTTGCAACGGAATCAGGCCCGCAACCAGAGGTAGTTCCCGGCGACGATGCCTTCGAACATCTCGTCGGGCGATTCGATGATATTGGTTTGCCAGTAACGCCCGTGCTCCGCGTAATGCGTCAGCACGTCGGCGAGATAGTCGCCGGTCAGTGCATCGCTCAGGGCGATATGTACCAGTAATACGATGCTGCCCGTGTCGGCATCCAGGCAAAGCTGGGCTTGATCCTGCGCGTAAATCAGCAGGTTGGCTTCGAGCATCAGCCGAAAAATGGTCAGCGTACGACCTGCAGTGACGACACCGTAATGGAAGTTCACATATAAAGACGTCTCGTCGGTATCGTAATGTTCGAGTCGGACCTCGAAACCTTCGACTTCGAGCGTACGCGTGTCGAGCACATGATCGGGATCCGGCAATCCAACGACGTCGCACACTTCGCGAACTAGTGCTTCATATCGTTCCCGGCTCATAGGTGAACTCGCTTCAAAGCGCGTTTCAACGCTCGTCTCCAGATCGCTTAACGGCCTGCGCTACGGCTTGCCATGCAGCGCGCTTCGCGGTCGACGATCAAAAAGAAAGTCGGGCTACCGAACCGGAAGCGCAATGTCTTCCAGCCCCGTAGCCCCGGCTTCTCAATAATGCGCCGAGGCGCGGCTTATTGACCCTTGGCGGCGTCGGAGATGTTTTTCGCGCCGTTGTTGCCTACCGACGCGAGCGCCGAAGTTTCTTGCTGTTGCATGTTGATCTGCATGCTGGCCATCGTCATCGCATTGTTTTGGTTGGCCATTTGTTGCATCTCTCCAACCATCGCCGTGCTGCTCAGACCCGAGGCTGCCGTACCTGTTGCGCCGATCGTTGTTCCCGACATGGTGTATCTCCAGTAAAAAAATGAACAAGGTTGAGTTTAGGTGCCGCTACTACGGGTACTGCGTTGCTGCGTTACTGCTGCTATTTACCTCGATGCCGCGCGGTCTACATGCCGCTCGTGCAGTGTCAGTACGATGCGTTGCGCGGCGATCATGCCCCGATACAGCTTTTGTAATTCAAGCCGTTCTTGGTCGTCCTTGGCCGTTTGCGTGGCGGTGCTGATGCGACGCGCCGTTTCATCGAATGCCGCTGCAATGCGCGTCACGCGTTGCAAGCCGTCCGGTGCATTCAGCGTGACGTCGAACGCGTTCAGGTCCTGTGTGATTGGCAGCAAAGCGTCGTACATATCCCATTCCCCCTAGTATTCGATCGTTCCGGTGTTCGTTCGGTGCGCCGCTCGCGCATCACTGGCTCGGGGCCGTTGTACTGTCAGAGTCTGTGTCGAAAAAATGCTTCGTGCCGTCCGGTGTTTCCACATATCGCAAGCCACCGACATCCACCATCGCGGCATACGCCAGTTGCGGGGACGTTGGCTTCGTTTCCTGTACCTGTACCTCCAGGTGCTTGACGTTCCCGTCCAGGTCGGCGCGTACGTCGCTCAGCAACTGCTGGAACTGTTTCATCGACGGTACCGATCCGCTGACGCGAAACACACCATGACCCTGATAGCTCACACGCGCCCCCGTTCCGGCCAGCGATTGCGAAATGTTGTCCACATCCTGGTCGGCCACGTCGTATTGCCGCACGCCTTGATTCTGCAGCAGACGATCCATGATGCGTCGCGCGTTTTCATTGTCCTCGCCACTTCTTACCATCCCGGCCACCACGATCTTGCCCTGCTGCGATGTTGCGTGGAGATCGGTGAGACCCGCTTCGGTCAACGCCTGCCTTAGCTGCGCCAGTTGCCTTCGCGTGCCATGGCTGCTTTCGCTGCCGACGTCACTGCCGAGGTCACTTCCGCTATCGCTGCCGACGGGCGCAATGTTTGCTGCCTGGCTCTGCTGTGTGCTGATCAGCATCAAACCAGCCGTGAGCAGTCCACCCGCGAGAGCAGTGCAGGCGAGGGCGACACCGGCGGTGCGAATGGCTTTCGGGCGTCCGGCAAGAATGCCACCGGATAGCGGCTTGTCTTCTTCCGCGGGCAAAGATTTTTCAGCGGTTTTCAACAGTCCTGCCATGAGGTCGATATCGCGTGGCCAACTATCGTCGTCCGGTCCGACACAAAAAACCACATCACCGTACGGCACCGCGACGAAGTCGGCAATCAGCACTTCTTCCCCATCGTCGTGCCAAGCGCGAACGACACCGTCAGGGCTCAGCGTGAGAGTCAGATCCTCGACCTGCCAATCGCTGATGCATACGT
The DNA here is from genome assembly GCA_963922375.1 of uncultured Robbsia sp. Taxonomy (GTDB): domain Bacteria; phylum Pseudomonadota; class Gammaproteobacteria; order Burkholderiales; family Burkholderiaceae; genus Robbsia. Next base: position 15,979 of record CAWUJR010000022.1, on the reverse strand, counting down.
CGGCTTCCTCACCGGCACCAAGCCGGTAGTCGCCGCTTGTAAGCCGGATCTGCGCGCCGGCGTGTGCGCCGGTTAATACTCGCAGTGCTTTCATCGTTATGCTTCCTGTATGCCGTTCTTGCCTGGCTTGCTTTGTTGCTTAACCAGTGATGCCAGTTTAAGGTTTTGTGCTGGCAGCGAGCGCGGAAACGCGAACAACCGAGGCGTTATGCGAAGCATCGCGATTCGCGTCTTCGAGCACGCGCGTATTCGAGCCGGACACTTCCCTACCCGCTTTCGCGCGGGCGTCGGTCACGGTGTCGATCGTCGCAGAGGCTTCCAACAGCCACTGGCGAACCGACGTCAAGGTCTGCTGCGCATCGGTGAATGTGAGCCCGAGTTGCTGACGCGCCCGATTGGCGTCCTGTGCGTGCCCGAGCAGTGCCGCTGTGATCGATGGCTTGGCCGCCGGCCCGGTCGCCAATGCCGCCGCGCGTTGCGATTCGAAGCGCGCGGCATGGCGTCGGGACGACATCGGCGACAGCAAACTCAACAGCATCAGCGGTGCCAGCGCGGCACCGAATTCCAGCTTCGGGGCGACGCCAACGAGCGTTTTCGCGTACTGCGAAGCCAACTGCTCGGACGCGTCCCGATTACCGCGATGCGCATGGGCCCATCGCTGCAGTGCGTCGGGCGCTGCTGCACGCGAGGCAGCCGTCATATCGTGGGCAGACATCACGCCACGCCGTGCTGCTTTTGCAAATCCGGCGACACCGACGGCGCGGTTCCGGGCGCTGCCATCCCGATGTTGGCGCTGCTCCTGGCTTTGCTTCTGATTTCGATCTTGCTCTTGCTCTTGACCTTGACCTTGACCTTGACCTTGCCCGTCCTGTCCCTGTTCTTGATCGCGGTACGGCTCCTGGTCACGACTTTGCTCATCATCGCCATCGCGTCCGTGGCGATGTTTCTGATCTTGTTCCGGTGCATCGTCGCCTTCCCGGGCGGTGTGGCGATGTTGCTCCTGATCGTGCTCGCGTTCGTCGCGGTGCTGACCGTTTTCCTGATGACGGCGATGTGGTTGCTTAAGATGCGGATGTGTGGCGCCATGATGTTGCTGCGCGTGTTCTCCCGCATGGGCGTGCGGATGGTGCAACTCATGCGGCCCCTCGCGCTCGGTATCGTGTGCGGCTTCATGCGGCTCGCCGCGCCCATGGCTGCGCTTATGTGCAATGGCTTTGCCAGGCGCACCCGGGCGCGGACGTTCGCCGAACTGACGGAGCATTTTTTGCGCAGCCACCGATGCGGCTTTGCCTGTGCTGACAGTGGCGAATTTGTGATTGCGGTAGAACGCGACGATCTGCGCGCGTCTGGCTGCTTTCGCGCGCTGTTGCGCATGCAGCGTGTTCAGTTTGGTTTTTGTGACTTGCGCCGCATGCACTTTTGCCGACTGTAATTTCGCGGCATGTTGATGCGCATTGCCATGCTTGGTCCGCTCACTGGCCGCATCGTGTTCGTTTTGCGAAGTGCTGTCCGAGGTTGGCGGGGTGCTCCCGTACGAACCGATCGTCGTCATGACGGGATGGCCAGCGACACCACTTGATTCGCAAAACGCAGAACGGACGATGCGCCCCAGGTGCCCATGATGAACACGGTAGCAGCCACTGCGATCAGCTTGACCGCATACGAGATACTTTGATCCTGAATCGACGTGATTGCCTGCAGGAACGAGATGACGAGTCCCGATAATGCAGCCACGACGACGACCGGCATCGATATCGACAAACAGAGCAGCAGACCTTGCGTGGTCAGCCGGACAAGCGTATCGGTTTCCATCAGCCTACCTCATCTAAAGAAGCCCGACGCTGAGCAGTCGGCGAGCTATTGCTCAGCGATACGTCAGCACGAGCCCGTGAATCAATGCGGACCAACCGTCCATCACGACAAACAGCAAGAGCTTGAAAGGGATCGCGACATTCGTCGGTTGAACCTGATTCAGGCCCATGGCCATCAATACATTCGCGATAACGATATCGACTACGACAAATGCGATGTACAACAGGAAACCGATCTTGAATGCGTCCGCCATTTCGGTCAGCGTGAACGCGGGTGCCAGAACGATCAGATCGTTTTCCTGCACTTTCGCGGCCATCTCCTTCGGCCAAATCGCGGTGGCAGAGCGAACGAAGAATCGTTTTTCGCGCTCATGTGCATGTTTTTGGAGAAAGGCCCGGAATGGCTCTTTGCCCGCATCTACGGCGTCCAACAGCATCGCGGAAGTATCGCTACCACCCGCCTGATGCCGCGTTGCCTGCATCGTTTGCATGTTCTGCATCGCTTCCATACCGATCGGCGCCATGATGTAGGCGGTCACGAGAATGGCAATGCCGTTCAGCACCATATTCGGCGGCACTTGCTGCACACCCAAAGCGTTGCGTAACAGGCCCAATACAACGACGATTTTCGCGTACGATGTGGCAACCATCGCGACGAAGGGGATCAAGCTGATCGCGACGACCGCAATCAGTAGCCCCGTGAGGTCGCTAAACTGAACCATGGTCTTGCGACTCGGCAGCGATGTCGTCGGGCATCTGCTTCTGCGCCTCTTCCAGAGGCGCTTCAGCCTGCATCAACGGGTGTGACAACTGCACCAGCCTCACGCCTAGGTGATCACCGACGCTGACCAATTCGCCATAGCCGATGGTTTGGCCATACGTCACCAAGCGCAACCGCGCGTCTTGTACCGACGTCGGTAGCTCCAGCACATACCCGGCGCGCAACGCGGACAGCTGCGAGACCGGTAATGAGACGGTGTCAATTTCGATTTTTAACGGCAGGTCCAGATGACTGATCGGGACCGGCGAGTCAAAGTTGTCGAACATCGGGGCGCTGGAGGGCGTGTCGTGGCTCATGATGGGGTCCTGAATCAGGGTGAATCGATTGTCTTGCAAGGTCGCGACCGCGTGCAGCCGGCGCACGCCGTAGTGACCCCAGGCCACCACGGCGTGGGCGTCGGTGGCCTGACCTGTCAGGAGACGATGCATGTCGTTCGGCAACGCGCGAAGGATCACATCGCCGGCGCGGAGCGATTCGAGGGTCTTCAGCGAGATATGTTTCTCACCGATTTGCAGCCGCCCCGGCACGGCGATCGCGCTGATGTGCGAGGCCAGCGGTGTGCATTGGTTCGCGGCCCAGTCTTCGAGTACCGCCAGCCAACTGTCGTCGATGTCTTCGACGACAGCATCGATACGTTGCTTGCCGTGCCGGTAGGTGAGCCCGCAACCCACGCTGACGACCGGTGACAGCGGGAGATCGCGGCAGAACGCGACATCGACGATATCCACGCCCGGCATGCCGAGTCGTTCGAGCGCCGCAGGCAACGATGCGAGCAGGATCGCGGCGACCGCCGTGCGCAGTCCGGAATCGTCCGCCGGATAGGCGTCCGAGCGGATGGCGTCGGCATGGGTATGGGCCTGATTGCCGGGGTGTACGGCGCTAAGGAGACCTGGGTGCTGATCGGCATCTATCAGCAGCGACGCCGTATGGGTGCCCCAACGCAGGCGCAGTCGCACAATGTTCGGACGCCGTGCCACACGGCCAAAGTTGATGTCCCCGACGGCCCAGTCGCTCAGCCCGAACACATGCGCAAGCACCGTTCTGACGCGATCGTCGACCGCAAGCCTCTGCTGGCGCGCCGTTCGCGACCCGATTGACGGTAACGCTGCGACATCCAGCGTCACGGCCGCCGGCGTTATCGACGACTTCGCGTGTACGGTATCGGTGGCGTCGGCGTGCAGCGTGTCGGTTGAGTCCATGGGGCTTTATATGACGATGATCTCTATCCCTCGCGGGGTGGTTCGCTTCGCCTTCAATAGCGCTGTCAGGCGGTCTCGAAGTGTGGAAGCATGTTGCAAGAGTACGTTCCGAGCGCTGTCGCTCGAGGTCTCGAAGCGAAGCGTGAGGTCGAAATGCGAAAGCGCGACATGCAGGACGCAGTCCGGCAGCACGGTCTGTAATGGCACCGTGACATGCCATGCACCCCGCTCGAAGACTGCCGGATCCGCACAAAAATCCGCGAGCCGCGAGACGATGCCGTCGATGACCGCCGAAGGCGCATCCCCTAGGGAGCTGCCCGATGACGCGAAGGCGACGGGAGGCGCTGCATGCGTCATTGCGAATGCACGGACCGCTGGAGCGGCGGTAGCGGCAGTGTCTGCAGGTGCAGGTGCAGGTACCGATGTCGATGTCGATGTCGAACCCGATCGGGGAGCAGACGCTGACGTTGACGTTGACGACGGCGCGGACGTGGGGGCCGATGAGGAAGTAACCGTGGACGGTAGCGGCGACGTGAACGAACCGCGGGTCGGCGAATACGGGGTCGATTCCGGCGTACGCTCGCGTGGAACGCGCGACGAAACGCTAAACGGAACGACTGCGGTGTCTGCACCGGACGGTGTTTGTTGGGGCGAGGGTTGCCGTTCCTCCGGCACCGCTTTCTCGGGATCGGGCGTCCATGTTTCGGCGTGGTCGTCACAGTGTTCGTCTTCGTCGGCACGAGATTTCCCCTCGTCGTGCGGTGCCGGCGTTGGCGTATTCAGTGATGCGGGGAATGCCTGTGCCCATAGCATCGCGTGACTGGGTTTCGTATCCTGGCCAGTAGAATCGTCTTGTGACGCATGCAGCGCACTGAAACGTGCTGCAAGCCGTTCCAATTGACTGCCTTTCGGCGCAACGGGCGGTTGCGGCGCACGGTGTCCGTCCTTCTTTGCGTCTGTCGACGTGCCGTTGTCTTCCGGGGCGTGCAGCCGCCGCACCCGATGCATCGCGATACTATCCATCGGCGGCTCCGATTACATCGCTAGACGCCCGACCGGTTGAAGGTCGACATGGGCGCCCAGCTCTTGGTACGAATAAACCGGTAATGTCGTCAGGCGCGATTCGATCATCCGCTTGACGTAGCGTCGGATGTCCATCGATGCCACTACCGCGACGCGCGGGTCCGATGTGGTCCCGATGACTTCGGCGAGCTTGTCCACCAAAAACGTCACCTGGTCTGGAGGCAGCGCGAGGAAATTGCCGGTAGGCGTTTGCTTGATCGATTGCCGGATATGTTGTTCAACCTGCACATCGACCAATACGACCGGAAGATCGCGCGGGCCGCCGGTCGCCCGATAGGCGATCATCCGCCCCAGATCGATGCGAATGTATTCGGTCAGCATCAGCATGTCCTTCTCTTTCGGCCCCCAGGCAATCAGGCTTTCGGTAATGCTGCGAATGTTGCGGATGGGAACGTGCTCTTCCAGCAGGCGTCTCAGCACATCGGCCATTTTTTGTAACGGCAGCGCCTTCTGTACTTCGGCGACCAGACCCGGGTAGTCTTCATCCAATTGATCCAGGATCCATTGCGTCTCCTGGATTCCCAGGAATTGATGCGCATGGCGACGTAGCAATAGGCTTGTGTGCCGGGCGACGATCGCTTCGGCGGTGCGGAGCTCGGCTGCCAACGCGCCTTCAGGTGCACGTCTATGGTTCGACTGATCGGTGACGTCCGGCGGCAATTCGGCTATTGCTGCCGCGCTGTCGTCCCCGTCATTGACGGCATTGACGTCGGGTCCACTCAGCGCCTGCGTGGCTGCGGTCGCCGCCCCGAGCATCTGCTTGATGCCGGTCAAATCCGCCGGTGCGGACACGTTGCCGCGTGCGGAGGGGACGTCATAAATCAACACCTCATAGGTATCGGCGGGGAGGGTGGCGTCGGACCACATCGTAATGCCGGGAAAGGGCAGGCCCACTTCCGCTTGCAGCACGGCACGTTGGGAATCGAAGGCGCGATCCAACGCGTCTGCATTGAGCCGACGGGCGAGGTCGGTTGCCAGCCGCACACCCACCGGGCAAGTGAACTGCGGCGGTCTCGGCAGAATCGACGGTGCGTCGGCTTTCGCCCCCGCCCGTTGCAGCGACGTCACCGCTTTGCCTGCGTTGACCGTCGGGCGGCGGTGCTTCTTTTGTAACCGATATCCGGTGAATGCGAGCAGACCCGACAGCAACAGGAACAGCGGTGCCGGAAATCCCGGTACCGCCGCGAACCCGAGCAGCAAAAGCGCGGAGAAATACAACGCGCGGGGATTTGCAACGAATTGTTTACCGATGTCGTCGCCAAGCGATTGACCTTCTTCGCCATGACTGTCGTCAGCCACGCGTGTGATGAGCACGCCCGCCGCGACCGAGATCAGCAGCGACGGGATTTGCGACACCATGGCATCGCCCACGGACAGCACGGAAAAGCGGTTCGCGGCGTCCCCCGCCGTCATCCCGTGATACGCGATACCGACGGCAATACCGGCGATGATGTTGATCATCGTAATCATCAGGCCGGCGATCGCGTCCCCTTTGACGAACTTCATCGCGCCGTCCATGCCACCATGCAACTGGCTTTCCACTGCCAGCCGCGCACGTTTTTTTCGCGCTTCGTCCGGCGTCAGGATATTCGCGCGTAGATCCGCATCGATACTCATCTGCTTACCTGGCATCGCATCGAGCGTGAAACGGGCACCCACTTCAGCGACGCGTTCCGAGCCTTTCGCGATCACGATGAACTGCACGACGGAAATGATCGCGAACACAACCAGACCGACGACCAGATTGCCACCGACGACCAGCTCGCCGAAGCTCTCGATGATATTACCGGCGTCGGCATGCAACAGAATGGATTTGGTCGAGGCGATGTTCAGCGATAGACGAAACAGCGTCGTGAATAAAAGCACCGATGGAAACGCCGACAGTGACGCGATGTTGCCGACATACAGTGTCACCATCAGTAACAGCACACTGATCGTGATGTTGACGGCGAGTAAGCCGTCGATCACCGTGGGCGGCAACGGCAGGATCATCAACGAGACGATTGCCACCAGCATCACGGCAATGCCCGCTTCGCCGGCACCCGGCATTTTCAGGTTGGCTTTCAATTGGCTCATCGTGGCGCTTGCTCTGTAGTGACGGTTTGGATGGCGAGACCATTAATCCAGCGGAGAATGGCAGCGACGACTTCAAACAGCTCTTCCGGTATCGGTTGGCTTTCCGGCACCTTGTGCAGCATCCGGGCAACCGGTGGATTGGCGACGATCGGTATGCCGATGGCAGCGGCTTCGCGACGGAGTGCCAGCGCCTGTTCATCGGTGCCTTTGGCAATGACGACCGGCAGCGGATATTCCGTCGGGTCATAGCGCAGCGCTACCGCGTAGTGGACCGGGTTGACGACGACGACATTGGCCCGTGAGATATGGCGTTTCGGCGTTTCATTCGACAGTTGATGGGCGAGCCGTTTGCGTTCGCCCTTTAATTCGGGATTGCCGTCGCTGTCTTTGAACTCCCGCTTGACATCGTCTTTACTCATACGTTGCTTGCGGGTGAAAAGCCACATCTGCAATTTGTAATCGACGGCGGCAATCACGATGAATGCCAGCAACGCCACGCCCAGGACGTGCAGTACGACCGACCACAGCGTTACGATGAGTTGAGGCAACGATTGATTCAACGAACTCGCCACCACCGGCAGAGACGATTCGATGGCTTGCCACATCACCGCGACGATCGCCGCTGCTTTGACGGTCATCTTGGCAAGATCGACGACCGCATTCACCGAAAAAATCTTCTGAAGTCCGGAAGACGGATTGACCGCATTGAATTTTGGAATAACCGCCTTCATCGAAAACACGAGCCCGGTCTGTGGTACCAGTGCGACGACCGCCGCCACCAATGAGACCGCGAGCGCGCCGATCATCAGACCGGCGGCATGACCGGCCATCACCGTCAGCGCATTACGCACGTCCTGCAGGGTGCGAGGCCCGTTCATGAAGTCCAGCGCGCCATGAATGACCGCATGCAACGAATCGCTCAGGAATCGCTCAGTGCCCACGAGCAGCGCGAGGATACCGGCCAGGCAGGCGACCTCCACCAGATCGGTGCTCTTCGCCACCTCTCCGTCTTCCCGGGCTTTCTTCAGCTTCTTCCGGGTGGGTTCTTCGGTCTTTTCGCCACTCATAAGCGTTTGCGCCTGTGCGCTCTCCGTCGTGTCGCATCATTTCATTCTGCAAGGTATAGAGACGTTGCCCGAATATCCGCAGCAGATGCGAAGCGGAGGTGCCTTTCGCGAAGCGGCTGAATGCTAACGAATGCGCGCGAACGGGGGCTTCGCATATCGGCGTATCACTTCGCATCGGATCGGTGCCGGATCTGCCTTCGCACGTAAGGTGGCGATGAAAGGCTGCTAACGGACAGGCAAGGTAGGCACGCATCGGCAATGGGCTTCTCTGGGGAAACGAATGAACGATCTTGAAAACGGTACGCGCGCTGCGCCGGAAGTGGCAGGCGCACTTGTCGATCTCGCCGGTGCGGCTTTCGCCAGCATCGGGACAGCGGGCGCAGTGGACGTCGAAGATGTCGAACAGTTGGTCGAAGCATTGCATTCGCTGCGTCCCGACTGTGAGGAGATCGGGTTTTTCGATGGTTGGCTCTGCATCGCTCGCAAGGAATGGGACGACGCAGAGACTATCTATCGGGATCTGGTGACCCGCTCATTGTGCATGCCGGCCAGCAGTGGGATGCTGCTGCAATGCATGAAGGCGCGTAAGACCTTCGGCTGGCAGGACGAGGCACGAAAGGTGGTGGACGATTACGGCAGCCACGAAGTGGGGAAACTGGCCCGAACGATGCTCGCGGCCGACGATGTGCATCAGGCGATCGAAACGGCCAGACGCACTGGCAATTTTGTAGCGCCGGAATCCGTGAAAGCGCTGGAGGATGCCGACCGAGGTGCCGCATCCGGATCGGCGTCAAGCACGGCCGACAGATCTGCCCCGCCGGCTGCGCAGAATGCGCACGACATGATGCTCGCGATGCAGTACCTCCGGATCTAGACCGATGGTCCGGCGTACACCGCGATATGTCTGGTGCGGGCAAGCCAGGTCAACGAACGGGAGAGAAATATGGACCCGACGATAGCAATGCAACTTCAGCCGGACAGCGCGACCGAACTGGAACAGTCTGCGACATCGGCGACTTCGCCCGGCAGCGAAACCACGTCACCGGAGCTTGCCGAGAAGTTTCAGGCGATGCTCAACGAAACCACGCCGAGCACTTCTGTGCAATCTACGGGCAGTCACGAAAATTTGCTGACGAAGGCGGTGGAAGAGCAGGCGAACGACTACCGGCAAGTGCCGAATGACGTGATGTATATGAGCCACCATATGAGTTCGTTATCGATGCAACGCCTGGCAGCAGCGGACATGACAATTCAGCTGGAGATCTCGAGTCTGAGTGCAGATCTTCAAGTGAAGATGGCTACCGTGCAGTCGTCGAAAGACGCGGTGCAGACCTTGATGAAGAACCAATGACATGATGCCGACACCCGACCCCATTCGTCCCGTTCGTCCGCTGCGACCCTCGCGACCCGTCCTCTCCGGCAATCGCTTCGTCAAGGTCGCACTGTGTGCGACGTTGCTGCTATCGCTGACTGCTTGCAAGAAGGAGCTGTACGGGCAATTGACCGAGCGCGATTCGAACAATATTGTCGCCGCACTGGTCGAAGACGGCGTAGATGCCGACAAGAGTACGCCGGACAGCGGCAAGACGTGGGTGGTCAGTGTCGACCAAAAGGATTTGGTGCGGGCGACGCAGATTCTGCAATCGCGCGGTATTCCCGAAAAACAATACGACGATCTGGGTGCATTGTTCAAGAAGGACGGTTTGGTGTCCACGCCGACCGAAGAGCGCGTGCGTTTCATCTACGGTCTTTCGCAGGAGCTTGATAACACGCTGTCGAAAATTGACGGCGTCGTGGATGCGCGCGTGCAAATCGTCCTACCGAACAACGACCCCTTGGCAGAGAATGCGAAGCCGTCGTCGGCGGCGGTGTTTATCAAATATCGCGCCGACGCGGATCTGGAGACGTTGACCCCGGCGATTAAAAACCTCGTGGTGCATAGCATCGAGGGACTCACCTACGATCAGGTCAGCGTGACGTCAGTGCGCGCGGATCCGCTGCGGCTGAGTTCGACCCCAGCCGCAAGGGACGGGTCGCTGGTGTTTGCAGCACTCGGTTTCGTCGTGTTTCTGATGGGTGCCGCCGCGTTGTTTGTGTTGTTCCGCGATCGCGCGATCACGTTGACACGCAATCTCTTTCCCGCGCGCGGCTCAGCAACGACGGCGGCTGCGGGCGACGAGACAGCGAAGGCGTCTCCATGATGGCATCCGCCCCTTCGCTGTCGTCGACATCGCCGACGGTGCCAACGGCGTCGACGGGGCCAACGGGGCCGACGGCGTCAACCATTTGGCAAGGTGCTTCGTCGGACATGTCGATGTCGATCCCGGCGGCAACACCGGGCGCAATGTCGAACCGCCTGCTGGTCTACGCGCGGCGGCGTCGCACATTGCTGGAATGGATGCATCCGACGCATTTGGCAACCTCGCCATTGCTGTCGTCGGTTGCTGCCGTGCGTGCTGAGATGCCGCTGGACGACCCGCGACAGGCAGCGCTCGCCGAGGCTTTCCTGAATGCGTCGGCGATGCCTGCTGCGCCGCTTGCCGATGTTTCGGTCCCGAATGCGAATTTGTTGATGGTATCAATCACCGACGGTCTGGCCGTGTGCCGCTTACGCGTGCTGCTCGACCACGCCGCGATCTTCCGCTCATGGATTGATAAACCGCGCCGTAGGCTGTTGACCGACTGGGTCGGCAAGGCGTTGGCTCAGATGTTGTTGACGCAGCCGCGCCGGTGGCAGGCGTTGTTCGAGCAGTTGAGCGACGGGATGGTGCTGGCCGACGCCGCGTCGTCGTCATCGCCATCGACACGCGCATTGATAGAGGCGCCGCTGTCGGAAACGGCGGATGCATTGGCGTGGTGCGGATTTCGCCTGCTCGAGCACGACTGCGGCTGGCATCCGTCGTCGCCCGCGGCGCTGCTGCGCTTCGCGTTACCGGCGGCAAGCAGTTTGTCGTCGTATTCGTTTCCATGGACGCAGCCGCTGCCCGCCGCACGGGCAGCCACGTCGTTGAGTGCGGTGTTGCTTTCGCAATTGCCCGATTTCTTCCCGGAGCCATCATGGTGATGTGGTTACGTGAGTCCAAAGCAGTTGGCGGCGACCTTTCGGCCTGTATCGGTATCGACAGCGATATCGTGCGCGCGACAGATTTCGCCACGCTCGTGGAGGCAGATCATGCGCTGGAAGCGGTTCGTCGCGCTTGCGCCAAACAACTGGCCGATGCGCAGGCGGAAGCAGAAGCGCTACTGGATGCGGCACGGCGGGAAGCCGACGAATATCTCGAAAAAGCACAGGCCGAATATGCTGCCGCCAGCGGACGCGGCTTTGAAGCCGGTTGGCAAAAAGTCATGACCGACTGCCATCTGCGACGGTTGCAAGCCGATCGGACGGCTCAGCCGCTTGCGCTGCGCCAACGCGAGCGACTCGCCGAGATCGTGGCACTCGGCGTCGAGCGCATAGTCGGGGACGCTGCACCGACAGAGCGCTTGCGTCGTGCGGCCGAGGCAATCGACGGCATTGTCGGGGAAGGGAGCCCCGTTAAAGTGGCCGTTCATCCCGACGATCTCGCCGCGGCGACCGTTGCATTCAACGACGCGGCGCGTGTCTGGCGGGAAGCGGGCAGGTCGGTGCGCTTGCAGTTGTCGGCCGAGGCGCAGGTCGAAATTGGCTTTTGTGTCTGTGAGACCGATCTCGGTGCGATCGATATGAGTCTGAGCGCGCAACTGAGTGCGATGCGCGCCGCGTTGGCGGCCGCACTCGACCGCGCGTCACCTGTTGGAGAAGCAGCATGATCAGCGATACGTGGGCAGCCGACACCGCAGTCGCGTTTGACACACTAGCCGCTGCATTCGAGCAACGCCTCAGGGCGCAGCCACGGCCCGCGGTGTCCGGCAAAGTGCAGGAGGTCATCGGTACTTTGTTGCGGGTTAGCGGGCTCGACGTCACGTTGGGCGAACTATGCGAGCTGCGCTCCCCGGATGGCGAGCTGCTGCAATGTGCGGAGGTCGTGGGGTTCTCCCGCGACTTCGCTTTACTGTCGCCGTTTGGACGTTTGACAAGAGTATCGCGCGAGACCCGCGTTGTCGGATTGAAAAGGCCGTTGGCGATACGCATCGGCGACGGTTTGCTCGGGCGTGTCATCGACAGTCTGGGACAGCCGATCGATGGCAAAGGGGAACTGGATTGCCATGAATGGCAGCCCGTCTTTGCCGATCCGCCCAATCCGATGCGTCGACCACCGCTGGATACACCGATGCCAACCGGCGTCCGCGTGGTCGACGGCATGATGACGCTGGCAGAAGGGCAGCGTATGGGTATCTTCGCGCCGGCAGGCGTGGGTAAGAGTACGCTGATGGGCATGTTTGCGCGGGGCGCTCAGTGCGATATCAACGTGATCGCGTTGATCGGCGAGCGCGGTCGCGAGGTACGCGAGTTCGTCGAACATATTCTTGGTCCGGAAGGCATGGCGCGATCGGTGGTGGTGTGCGCGACGTCGGACCGATCGTCTATCGAGCGTGCGAAAGCGGCTTACGCCGCTACAGCAGTGGCGGAATATTTTCGCGATCGCGGAATGCGGGTGTTGCTGATGATGGACTCGTTGACGCGGTTCGCTCGCGCGCAGCGGGAGATTGGTCTCGCAATGGGTGAGCCGCCGGCAAGACGGGGCTTTCCGCCGTCGATTTTCGCCGAATTGCCGCGCTTGCTGGAACGCGCAGGCCGTGCCGAGGTTGGATCGATTACCGCCCTCTACACGGTGTTGGCGGAAGACGATTCCGGCGGCGATCCCATTGCCGAAGAGGTGCGCGGCATCCTGGACGGTCATATGATTCTCTCACGCGAGATTGCCGCGCAAAATCGTTATCCGGCCATCGATGTGCTTGGCAGCCTGTCACGTGTAATGACGCAGATCGTCTCGCGCGATCACGTGAGTGCGGCGGGTCATCTACGGCGGTTGATGGCCAAGCATAAAGAGGTCGAGCTTTTGCTGCAGGTGGGGGAGTATCAAAGCGGGATGGATCCGGTGGCGGATGAGGCGATCCGCAAAATCGACGCAATTCGTGAATTCCTCGCTCAGGAAACCGACGCACTGGTCGACCCCGCCGAGACAGTGGCGCTACTCGACCAGCTCGCGCGGTCCTGAAAATGACGGACGTACGTGTGGTCGCGTTGGAACGGGTGTTGTCGAGACGCAAAAAGCTCGACAAGACGCTGAATACGGCACTTTCGAGGCTCAGAGAAGAGCAGTCCGGGCTCAGCGTCGAACTATCGGCGAGACGCGCAGCAGTCGCCGACCAAGCGACGGTGCTCGCTTCACAAGCACAGAAGATCGACGCGATGATGTCGGGCGCATCGGGAGGCTTTTGCGCCGACGAATTTCTGAGGCAACGCGAATTCCAGGCCACGCTGACCGAGCGGCATGTCGCGTTACAGGAAGAGGCTGACCGGGTTGCCCAGCACCTGTCGCAAAAAGAGAGCGAGTTGGCGGAAATGAAAACCCGCGTAGTCGTCAATCGGGCGCGCATGTCGATCTACCAGGACCGCCGCGACGACATTTGCCGGGCGATCGCATTTGCCGCCGAGGAAGCGCAGGACGAAGAATCCATGGAGGCGCGTCGCGCGCCGGTCGTCGGCTAGCAATCTCCATTTATCGCAGCGAATCGGCGGTGCATGAGACGTGCGCCAGGTCTACCGGCCAAACAACACGACGTTGGAGAAGGCAACACTATGATGAGCGACGTCAGTTTCTCGGCGATACAGTCAGGCCATCAGTTGGTCTCGTTCATGATCCTGCTGGCGTTGTGCAGCGAGCGATTAATGGTGTTGATGTTCATTTTCCCGCCGACCGCAGAAGGGGTATTGCAAGGCCGCCTGCGCACGGCATTGGCGGTGCTGTGGAGCAGCTTCGTCGCTTATGGTGAGCAGGGTGCATTGGCTAAGCTCAGTACGATGCAGCTGATCGGCGTGGGTATCAAGGAAGCGTTGATCGGGGTCGCGCTGGGTTTTGCGGCGTCGGCGGTTTTCTGGGCGGCGGAAAGCGTCGGCACCTATGTCGACGATTTGACCGGATACAACCACGTGCAATTATCCAATCCGTCCCAGGGGCAGCAGACCACGTTGACTTCGACTTTGCTCAGCCAGTTCGCGATCGCGGCATTCTGGTTAATGGGCGGCATGACATCGCTGCTGGGGGCGATCTATGAATCTTATCGTTGGTGGCCGCTCACGGATTTGACGCCGGCGGGTGGCCAACTGCTGGCGGCATTCGCGATGCAGAAAACCGACTCCTTGATGCAGACCGTCGCGAAGTTGGCCGGTCCGATGATGCTGATGCTACTGCTGATCGATATCGGTTTCGGCTTTACCGGCAAAGTGTCGCAAAAGCTCAACCTGAGCACGCTTGCACAGCCAGTCAAAAGCGCGTTGACCGTGTTGATGCTGGCGTTGATGGCCGGCGTTTTCATCGATCAGGTGCGTGGCGAATTGGCGTTGACGGGGTTGTCCGCCGAAGCGCAGGCGCTGGCTGCCCATCATTGATACCCGGCACGCGCGTTCGCACAATGGCCATTTGCTTCGTATCGTGCGAATGGGCGGCGACGCAATGAGCGACACTTCCACTGTCGGCCATGCCGATAACCGGGGCGAGCGATATAGTGCGCCTCGCTCGTTATGGCCTTTATTCTCGAAGCACGACCCGAAGCAGGTGACGATATCGTGAACGACTCAAAAAGCAAAGACGACATTGCGGGCGCACTGACCAAGGTGCTTTGGACCGCCTCGCAACTCGACGATCGGTCCGACTTCGATGATCTACTTGAAGCTATACAGGTGCTTCGGCCCCGATGGACCGGTGCCGGGTCGGTCATAGCATGGCGTTATCTGCGCCGGCAGGCCTGGCTGGACGCGTTGCAAGTGCTGGAAAACGATGATGAGGAAGCAAAGCGCTCGGCGTTGCATTCGGCGTTGATGGCGGTATGCCTGTTCGGCATGCAGGATCCGTTATGGCAGAGCCACGCGCGATTGGCCGCGGAACAGGGCGATCATCAGGAAGCGTCGACCATTGGACGGCGGTTGCTGGACCGGGCAGCCAGACTTGACGATAAAGTGCGCCCGGGGCATTGGTCACCGGCGTCGCAGGGTGCCGTCCACGCGACGGTGAGTGCTCATCAAGGCGCCTCGTTCAACGACGGTTTTGCCGCGTCGACAAGCTGGGTCAGAGCTTGAAGGGAGAGCCTGTTTAGAATTCCTGGAAAAATCTTCAGCCGATACCGTAATCGATTCACATCGATTCTGCAGGGGGCCTTCGGTCCCTGTTTTGCATCCCGTGCCGTCGGTGAAGTCGGCCCTTTCTTTCTGTCCTCTTTCGCACAAAACTTTCGCACAAAAAAACCACCGGCGGAGCTGCGGTGGTCGATCTCGCGAATGGCGTGTGAAAGGCGTGCAAATTGCGTGTTATCCATCCACTTATCGAACGAAACGTATCGCGCGTGGGCGCGATGCGTTTCCGATGAGGCGAATCAGCGCTTGTCAGCCGGCGTTCAACTCGACGCGCCCGGAAGGTCCCCCGCAGTCAGGCTCATCGCACCCGGCTTCGTGGTCAGCGTACCGCCTTCCTTGTTGGCCACCGCGGCGTTGAGCGCGCCTTGTAGCGAATTGCTCTTGACGCCTTCGGCATCGTCGGCAGCTTGGGCGTTATCGAATTTGACCGAGCCATTGGCTTCCATCACGCCTTCATGCTTCCCGTCTTTGTTGTAGAGGTCGGTCGAACCGTCGGCGTTCGGGGCACCTTGCAGCATGTCCGTGCCCTTCGAATTGCCTGCCATCTCTAGCTTGACGCTGTGCAGGCCGCTCTGTTGACTGCTGCCTTCAGAGCCGCTCAGGCCACCGGTGCTCAAGCCGCCCGTACCACCGGTACCGCCCGCCCCACCCGTACTGCCGCCGCCTGCTGCGCCTGTGGTGCCACCGCC